>NZ_JBFUJP010000096.1:0-34762 GCF_056401315.1 Rhodococcus sp. P4_F5
CCCTGGGGAGGGCGCGGGTATGAGCACCACCGACACCAGCACCGGACGCCGCGACCCGAGCGGATTCCCGACCGAGCCCGGTCCGCCACGCCGCGGTGTCGGCGACGCGATCCGGGGCTGGTGGAACGGCCTGGCCCGGCCGATGCAGTGGCTCGTCGGGGTCCCGCTGATCGCGCTGATCGCGATCCTGCCGGTGTGGCGCCCGCCGCTGCTGGACACCCCGGGCACCGACTTCGGCGGCGTGATGGCGCAGTTCGCCATGTACGCGCTGATCGCGGTCGGGCTCAACGTGGTGGTCGGGCAGGCCGGCCTGCTCGACCTCGGGTACGTCGGCTTCTACGCCGTCGGCGCGTACACCGTCGCGCTGCTGACCAGCCCGAACAGCCCGTGGAACAAGATGACCGCCGACGGCTTCTTCTCCACCGACTGGGCGTGGCTGTCCTGCCTGCCGATCGCGGTGGCGATCACCGCGTTCACCGGGCTGATACTCGGCACCCCGACGCTGCGCCTGCGCGGGGACTACCTGGCCATCGTCACCCTCGGCTTCGGCGAGATCGTGCGGTTGCTCGCGGACAACCTCACCGACGTCACCAACGGCGGCCAGGGCCTGGCCGAGATCGCCTACCCGCGGATCGGGGTCTCCGAGGACAAGCCCTTCGGCGTCTTCTCCGCGGGCAACTCCGCGGGCGACATCAACTCCGGTGTGTGGTGGTACTGGGTCGGCATGGTCCTGGTGATCGCGGTTCTGCTGATCGTCGGGAACCTCGAGCGCAGCCGCGTCGGCCGGGCGTGGGTGGCGATCCGCGAGGACGAGGACGCCGCCGAGATCATGGGGGTGCCCACCTTCAAGTTCAAGCTGTGGGCGTTCACGATCGGTGCGTCCATCGGCGGACTGTCCGGCGCGCTGTACGCCGGCCAGGTGCAGTTCATCAACCCGACCGGCTTCAACGTCATCAACTCGATGCTGTTCCTGTGCGCGGTGGTGATCGGCGGCCAGGGCAACAAGCTCGGCGTGATCGTCGGCGCCTTCATCATCGTGTACCTGCCCAACCGGGCGATGTCGATCGAGGTCGGCGGCCAGTCCCTCGGCGACTACAAGTACCTCTTCTTCGGGCTGGCCCTGGTGGTGCTGATGATCTTCCGCCCGCAGGGGCTCTTCCCGGCGCGACAGAAGCTGCTGACCTACGGCAGACAGGTGTACCAGGCGGTCCGTCCGAGCGCGGCGGCCGACGCCACGACCCCGGCGGACCGGCGATGACGGCGGGGCCCGGGCCGGGCGACGCGATGTTCGACAACGAGGACATGGCCGCCGACCTCGCGCCGGAGGTCGACATCCCGACTGCCGGCGTGGTCGACGTGTCCGCGATCGACCCGGCCCTCGCGGACCCGGACGCGGTCGCGGAGGTGGTCGCCCCGCAGCGCGAGATCGACACCGGCGAGGGCGAGGTGCTGCTGCGGACCGAGGAACTGTCCGTGCAGTTCGGCGGGCTGGTGGCGCTGGATGCGGTGTCCTTCGAGATCCGCCGCGGCGAGATCCTCGGCCTGATCGGGCCCAACGGCGCCGGCAAGACCACCTGCTTCAACGCGCTCACGGGCGTCTACACGCCGTCGTCGGGGTCGGTGACGTTCGACGGCAAGCTGCTGGCGAAAACGAAGCGCAACGAGATCACCCGGCTCGGCATCGCGCGGACCTTCCAGAACATCCGGCTGTTCGGGGAGATGACGGCGCTCGAGAACGTCGTCGTCGGCACCGACGCCCGGCACCGGACCTCCGTGCCGGGCGCGATCTTCCGGACCGCCCGGCACCGGCGGGAGGAACGCGACGCCGTCGACCGGGGGATGGCGCTGCTCGAGTTCGTCGGGATCGCCCCCCGCGCGGTGGAGAAGGCCCGCAACCTCTCGTACGGCGACCAGCGGCGGCTGGAGATCGCCCGCGCGCTGGCCACCGAGCCGAAGCTGCTCTGCCTCGACGAGCCGGCCGCCGGGTTCAACCCCAGCGAGAAGGCGGCGTTGATGGACCTGATCCGCAAGATCCGCGACGACGGCTTCACCGTGCTGCTCATCGAGCACGACATGCGCCTGGTGATGGGTGTGACGGACCGCATCGTGGTGCTCGAGTTCGGCCGCAAGATCGCCGACGACCTGCCCGCCGCGATCCGGGCGAACCCGGCCGTGATCGCCGCCTACCTGGGGGTGCCCGACGATGCCAGTGCCTGAGACCGACCCCACCCCGCTGCTCGAGGTGACGGACATGGTCGTCGACTACGGGCGGATCCGGGCGCTGCACGGGATCTCGCTGCGCGTCGAGCGCGGCGAACTGGTGACGCTGCTCGGCGCCAACGGGGCGGGCAAGTCCACCACCATGCGGGCGCTGTCCGGGCTGCTGCCGCTGACCTCCGGCCGGATCGTCTTCGACGGCCAGGACCTCACCCGGGTCAAGGCCCACGAACGGGTGCGGCTCGGGGTGGTGCAGGCGCCCGAGGGGCGCGGCGTGTTCCCCGGCATGAGCGTGCAGGAGAACCTCGACATGGGCTGCTACGCCCGCAAGTTCGAGACCAAGGCGGACTACGCGCAGCGGCTGGAGTGGGTGTTCGACCTGTTCCCACGGCTCGGCGAGCGGCGCACCCAGCTCGGCGGCACCATGTCGGGCGGCGAGCAGCAGATGCTGGCGATCGGCCGGGCGCTGATGTCGCGGCCGCGGTTGCTGATGCTCGACGAGCCGTCGATGGGGTTGGCGCCCATGGTGATCCAGCAGATCTTCCGGATCATCTCCGAGATCAACGCGCAGGGCACCACCATCCTGCTGGTCGAGCAGAACGCCCAGCAGGCGCTGACCCGCACCGACCGGGCGTACATCCTCGAGACCGGCGAGGTGACCAAGACCGGGACCGGCCGGGACCTGCTGGCCGACCCGGCCGTCAAGCACGCCTACCTCGGGGTGGGCTGACCGCCGTCGGCCAGGTTGGTTCCACACTGTCGGTGTCGCTCCCTAGACTCACTGCGGTGAGCCCAGCAACCGATGAACGGTCCACCACCCGAACCGACGGCGACACCGCGGGCCCGCAGCCGACGCTGCTGCTGCTCGACGGGCACTCCCTGGCCTACCGGGCGTTCTTCGCGCTGCCCGCGGAGAACTTCAAGACCCACAGCGGTCAGACCACCAACGCGGTGTACGGCTTCACCTCGATGCTGATCAACCTGCTGCGCGACGAGCAGCCCACCCACGTGGCGGCGGCGTTCGACGTGTCCCGGCAGACCTTCCGGGCCGAGGCGTTCCCCGAGTACAAGGCGAACCGCGCGAAGACCCCCGACGAGTTCAAGGGTCAGGTGGAGATCACCAAGGACGTGCTCGGCGCGATGGGCATCCCGGTGATGGCCGAGGCCGGTTTCGAGGCGGACGACATCATCGCCACCCTCACCACCCAGGCCACCGCGCTCGGCTACCGGGTGCTGGTCTGCACCGGCGACCGCGACGCCCTGCAGCTGGTCACCCCCGACGTGACCGTGCTCTACCCCAAGCGCGGCGTCTCCGAGCTCACCCGGTTCACCCCGGAGGAGGTCGAGGGCAAGTACGGACTCACCCCGCGCCAGTACCCGGACTACGCGGCGCTGCGCGGCGACCCGAGCGACAACCTGCCCGGCATCCCCGGTGTGGGGGAGAAGACCGCCGCCAAGTGGATCCGCGAGTACGGCTCGCTGGACCAGCTCGTCGACCGCGTCGACGAGGTCCGCGGCAAGGTCGGCGACTCGCTGCGCGCGAACCTGTCGGCGGTGGTGCTCAACCGTCAGCTCACCGAGATGGTGCGCGACGTCCCGCTGCCGTACACGCCGGACCAGCTGGTGCTGGCGCCGTGGGACCGCGACAAGATCCACATGCTCTTCGACGACCTCGAGTTCCGGGTGCTGCGGGACCGGCTGTTCGACACCCTCAGCTCCGCGGAACCGGAGGCAGAGGAGGGCTTCGAGGTGCGCGGCGGCGCGCTGGCACCCGGCGAGGTGAGCGCCTGGCTCGCCGAGCACGCGCGCACCGGGGCGCGCAGCGGCGTGTCCGTGGTCGGCGCCGGCACCCCGTACGCGGGTGATGTCACCGCGGTGACCATCGCGGCCGCCGACGGCGAGGGCGCCTACATCGTCGCCACCTCGGCCACCCCGGAGGACGAGCAGGCGCTCGGCGACTGGCTCGCCGACCCGTCGGCGCCGAAGGCGCTGCACGAGGCCAAGGCGGCGGTGCACGCGCTGCGCGGCCGCGGCTGGGTGCTCGGCGGACTGACCAGCGACACCGCCCTCGCGGCGTACCTGGTCCGGCCCGGTCAGCGCACCTTCAACCTCGACGACCTGTCGCTGCGCTACCTCAAGCGGGAGCTGCGGGTCGAGGAGTCCGAGCAGGGCCAGCTGTCGCTGCTGGACACCGAGGACCAGGCCGACGCGGCCGCCGCCGAGGCGCAGATCCTGCGGGCCCGGGCCGTGCTGGACCTGGCCGCCGCGCTGGACGGGGAGCTGGAGACGATCGAGTCCACCGGCCTGCTCGCGGACATGGAACTGCCGCTGCTCGGGGTGCTCGCCACCGTCGAGTCCACCGGCATCGCGGTCGACACCGCGCACTTCAGCGACCTGCAGGCCCGCTTCGCCGACGAGATCAACCAGGCCGCGAACGCGGCGTACGCGGTGATCGACAAGCAGATCAACCTCGGCTCGCCCAAGCAGCTCCAGGTGGTGCTGTTCGAGGACCTCGGCATGCCGAAGACCAAGAAGACCAAGACCGGCTACACCACCGACGCGGACGCCCTGCAGTCGTTGTTCGAGAAGACCGGCCACCCGTTCCTCGAGCACCTGCTCGCGCACCGCGACGCCACCCGGCTGAAGGTGACGGTGGACGGACTGCTCAAGGCGGTCGCCGACGACGACCGGATCCACACCACCTTCAACCAGACCGTCGCGGCCACGGGTCGGCTGTCCTCGACCGAGCCGAACCTGCAGAACATCCCGGTCCGCACCGACGCCGGACGGCAGATCCGCGACGGCTTCGTCGTCGGCGCGGGGTACGACTACCTGCTCACCGCCGACTACAGCCAGATCGAGATGCGGATCATGGCGCACCTCTCCCGCGACGAGGGCCTGATCGAGGCCTTCAACACGGGCGAGGACCTGCACAGCTTCGTCGGGTCCCGGGCCTTCGGGGTGCCGATCGAGGAGGTCACCCCCGAACTGCGCCGTCGGGTCAAGGCCATGTCGTACGGCCTGGCCTACGGGCTCAGTGCGTACGGACTGGCCTCGCAGCTGAAGATCTCCACCGAGGAGGCCAAGGGGCAGATGGACGCCTACTTCGCCCGCTTCGGCGGCGTGCGGGACTACCTCCACGAGGTGGTCGAGCAGGCCCGCAAGGACGGCTACACCTCCACCCTGTACGGCCGGCGCCGGTACCTGCCGGACCTCAACAGCGACAACCGTCAGCGCCGCGAGGTGGCCGAGCGGGCCGCGCTCAACGCGCCGATCCAGGGCACCGCCGCGGACATCATCAAGGTCGCGATGATCGACGTGCAGAACGCGCTGGCGGCGACGGGACTGAAGTCACGGATGCTGCTGCAGGTGCACGACGAGCTGGTGCTCGAGGTGGTCGAGTCCGAGCGCGAGCAGGTCGAGACGCTGGTGCGGGAGAAGATGGCCGGCGCGATCGAGCTGTCGGTCCCGCTGGAGGTCTCGGTCGGCACCGGGCGAAGTTGGGACGCGGCCGCGCACTGACGCGGGTTGTGAAACCATCACGGCATGAGTGTTCTGGTCTGCTTCCACGCGCATCCCGACGACGAGGTTTTCGGCACCGGCGGGGTGATGCGGCAGGCGGCGGACGCGGGGCACCGTGTCGTGGTGGTCACCGCCACCGACGGCGCGCTGGGGGAGGTGCCGGAGGGCCTGCTCGCGGCGGGCGAGACGCTCGCCGAGCGGCGTCGGCGTGAGCTGGAGGAGTCCACCCGCGTGCTCGGCGCGCACCGGGTGGTGCAGCTGCACTACGCGGATTCGGGGATGGCCGGGACGCCGGAGAACGCGAACCCCGAGGCCTTCTGCAACGTCGACGTGGAGGACGCGGCTGCCCGGCTGGCGGAGATCCTCGTCGAGGAGTCGGCGGACGTGGTCACGGTGTACGACCGCAACGGCGGTTACGGACACCCCGACCACGTGCAGGTGCACCGGGTGGGCGTGCGCGCGGCGGAGCTGGCGGGGGTCTCGCACGTGTACGAGTCGACGCTCAACCGCGACCACCTCCGCGAGCTGATCGCCGCGAACCCGGAGTGGTCGGCGGACACGCAGCCGCCGGAACTCGACACCCTCGGCCTGCCGGCCTCCGAGATCACCACGGTGGTCGACGTGAGCGAGGTGATGGCGGCCAAGCGTGCCGCGATGCTCGCGCACGCCACCCAGGTCGGGGACTTCGGGCCGTTCCTGCAGATGCCGGACGAGCAGCTGCGCGCCGCCTTCGGTCAGGAGTGGTTCCGGCGGCACGGCGCCCCCGACGGCTTGGCCGAGACCGGCCTGCCGCTCTGACGGCAGGTCCCGGCCCCGCGGTCAGGCCTGCTGCTGCGCGGCGGCCTGCTCGCGGACCTTGTCCATGTCCAGCGCCTTGACCTGCGTGAGCAGGTCGTCGAGCTGGGCCGCGGGCATCGCGCCGGGCTGCGAGTAGACCAGGATGCCCTCGCGGAACGCCATGATGGTCGGGATGGACCGGATGTTCGCCGCGGCGGCGAGACCCTGCTCGGCCTCGGTGTCCACCTTGGCGTGCACCACGTCGGGGTGCTGATCGGACGAGGCCTCGAAGGTCGGTGCGAAGGCGCGGCACGGGCCGCACCAGGCCGCCCAGAAGTCGACGAGGACGACGTCGTTCCCGCCGATGATCTCGTCGAAGTTCTGCTGGGTCAGGGTCTGCGTGGCCATGAAGGTCCTCTCGTCGCTGCTTGTCTCGCCGGTTCAACGCCTCGGCGTGCCCGATTCTTCCTCAGGCTATGCGCCATTCCCTTTTGGCGTCGCCGTCCCAGCGCCGGATCCCGTCGACGGAGCCGGTCATTTCTCGCGGCGTGAGCGCATTGATCGCCGGGCCGATCTCGTCGGGGAACACGCGCCGGGCGAGGGTGACGTGCGGCGTCCACTCGCCCGGATGGGTGTGCGCGGGGATCCCGGGGCTGGCATGTATCAGCCGGAAGACGGTCCGCTGCAATGCAAGCAGGCCGGCGGTGGGAATCACCAGGTACGACAGCGTCTTTCGCTGGCCGCCGAAAATCACCAGTCCGCCGAGGGTGATCCGCAGCTTCGGTGCGATCAACCCCTGCTGCAGGATCAGCTCGGTCTCGGGGTCGATGTGCCGGGCGACCGCGAGGGTGATGTGCGGGCGGTTCGTGGACTTGCGCACCACGTCCTGGCTGGGCAGGGCCTCGGCGGACAGCCGCGCCCACTGCCGTCGGACGGCGGCGTCGAGCTCGGCGTCCAGCAGCAACTCAACGGACTGCACCATGGTGAGTAATGATGGTCGGGTGAACCCAGCCAACGCAACGACGCCCCAGATCGGACTGTTGGTCGGCGACGGTATCGGGCACGAGATCGTGCCCGCGGCCCAGGCGACCGTGGACGCCGCGATGAGCGCGGTCGGCGCCCCCGCGGTGGAGTGGGTCGACCTGCCGGTCGGGTTCGACGCGATCGCCGAGCACGGGAACCCGATTCCGGACTCGACCCTCGACGCGCTCGACGGACTCGACGGCTGGATTCTCGGCCCGCACGACAGCGCCGCCTACCCGCCGCAGTTCCGCGGGCAGCTCACCCCCGGTGGCACCATCCGCAAACGCTTCGACCTGTTCGCGAACATCCGCCCCGCCCAGGCGTTCTCCGGGGTGCGGGCGACCGCGCCGGACATGGACCTGGTGATCGTGCGGGAGAACACCGAGGGCTTCTACGCCGACCGCAACATGTTCACCGGCAGCGGCGAGTTCATGCCGACGCCCGACGTGGCGATGGCGGTCGCCGTCGTCACCCGACGGGCGTGTGAACGCATCGCGCACACGGCATTCGCGTTGGCCACCGGGCGCCGGCGCCGGGTGACCGTGGTGCACAAGGCCAATGTGCTCGCCCTCACCACGGGCCTGTTCCGGGACGTGTGCCTCGAGGTCGGACGGCAGTACCCGGGTGTCGAGATCCGCACCGAGCACGTCGACGCGATGGCCGCGCACCTGGTGCGGCGCGGCGCCGACTTCGACGTCGTGGTGACGGAGAACATGTTCGGCGACATCCTCTCGGACCTGGCCGGCGAGTTGGCCGGGTCGCTCGGCACCGCGCCGTCGCTCAACGCGTCGGAGACCAAGGCGATGGCGCAGGCCGCGCACGGCGCCGCTCCCGACATCGCCGGGCGCAACCGGGCCAACCCGACTGCGGTGATGCTCTCGTCCGCGATGCTGCTGGACTGGATGTCGGCCCGGCGGGCCGACGACCTCCTCGGACTGGCCGCGGACCGGATCCGCCTCGGGGTCACCGGCACCCTCGCCGCGGGCGTGGCCACCGCGGACCTCGGCGGGCTGGCCTCGACCGCCGAGTTCACCGAGACGGTGGGCGCGCGGATCCTGCGTCGCTGACGCGGCTGTGACGGCGGCCCGAGGATTCGGGTGAACCGCAGGTGAACCAGTAGTCTTCTGCAGGTGTGGTCAAGACGGGTGCAGCAGTCTCGGAGCCCGCGTCGGCTGCGACGGGCCAGAGTTTTCGGGACGGTTCTCGCGGCGCTGTTGCTCGGGTCCGTGCTGACCGGATGCGTCACCAACAACGAGGGACTGGTCCCCGCCGAGCAGGTGAAGGTGGACCGGGTCGACGAGATCGCCGCGCTGGTGCCGCCCGACATCGCGTCGACCGGCCGGCTGGTGATCGGCGTCAACGTCCCCTATGCGCCCAACGAATTCAAGGACGAGTCCGGTGAGATCGTCGGCTTCGACGTGGATCTGATGACGGCCGTCGCGGGGGTCATGGGGCTGACCGCGGACTTCAAGCAGGCGGACTTCGCCAAGATCATCCCCGCCGTCCAGGCCGGGACCTTCGACATGGGCGCGTCGTCGTTCACCGACACGAAGGAACGCGAGGAATCCGTCGACTTCGTCACCTACTACCGGGCCGGCATCCAGTGGGCCCAGCGGGCGGGCGACTCGATCGACCCCGACGACGCCTGCGGGCTGCGGGTCGGGGTGCAGACCACGACCACGGAGGACATCGACGAGGTGCCCGCAAAGAGCGACGCCTGTGTCGCCGCGGGCAAACCCCCGATCTCGAAGATCAAGTACGACAGTCAGGACGCCGTGGCGAACGCGCTGATCCTCGGGCGCGTGGACGCGCTGTCCGCGGATTCGCCGGTGACCGCCTACGCGATCAAACGCAGCAACGGACGACTGGTGCCTGCCGGTGAGCTCTTCGATTCGGCGCCCTACGGTTGGCCGGTCAAGAAGGGCTCGCCGCTGGCGCCCGCGCTGCAGCAGGCGTTGCAGCACCTGATCGACATCGGCGTATACCAGCAGATCGCCGAAAACTGGGGCGTCGGGGCAGGCACCATCACGACGTCGCAGATCAACGGCGCAGCCGGGTAGAGGGGCGAGACCATGTCAGAGAACCAGACCAGCGCCGCGGCGGCCGCCGGCGCCGACGCGGGGGAGCCGCTGCCGATCAAGGCGGTGCCGCTGCGGCGGCCCGGACGGTGGATCGCTGCCGTCGCCGTGATCGTGTTGCTCGCGCTGTTCGTCTACGGAGCGGCAACCAACGAGGCCTTCGGCTGGGATGTGTACGGGCGCTACCTGTTCGACCGCCGGATCACCGAGGCCGCGTGGGTGACCGTGCAGTTGACGGTGCTGGCGATGGCGTTGGCGGTGGTCCTCGGGGTGATCATCGCGGTGATGCGGCTCTCGCCGAACCCGGTGCTGCGCTCCACCGCGTGGGGGTACCTGTGGATCTTCCGTGGCACGCCGGTGTACGTGCAGTTGGTGTTCTGGGGGCTGTTCCCGTCGATCTACAAGTCGATCGACCTGGGCATCCCGTTCGTGCACCAGTTCGTCCACATCGAGGTGCAGGGTCTCGAGGCCGCATTCCTGTTCGCGATCATCGGTCTCGGGCTGAACGAGGCCGCGTACATGGCGGAGATCGTCCGGGCCGGTGTCGGCTCGGTCAACGAGGGGCAGACCGAGGCCTCGACCGCGCTGGGCATGACCTGGTCGCAGACCATGCGCCGCACGGTGCTGCCGCAGGCGATGCGGGTGATCATCCCGCCGACCGGCAACGAGCTGATCAGCATGCTCAAGACCACCTCGCTGGTGTCCGCGATCCCGTTCAGCCTCGAACTCTACGGCCGCCAGGGGGACATCGCGGGCGCGAACTTCCAACCCATCCCGCTGCTGTTGGTGGCCGCGACCTGGTACCTGGCGATCACCAGCGTGCTGATGGTCGGGCAGTACTACCTCGAGCGTTACTACTCGAAGGGGGCCTCGCGCACCCTGACCGCCCGGCAGTTGCAGGCCCTGGCCGACGCACAGGGCAAGCCCGTCGTGATCGAGCCGTCCACCGGCACCCTGCCCGACGCACCCGGAGGCGAACGCAAATGACCGCGATGGTGAAGGCGGACCGGGTCTGCAAGAACTACGGCGCGCTGCAGGTGCTCAAGGGCGTGTCCCTGGAGATCGACCGCGGCCAGGTGCTGTGCCTGGTCGGGCCGTCGGGGTCCGGCAAGTCCACCTTCCTGCGCTGCATCAACCACCTCGAGGTGGTCAATGCGGGCCGGCTGTACGTGGACGGCGAGCTGGTGGGCTACGAGGAGCGCGGCGGCAAGCTCTACGAGCTGCACCCGCGGGCCGCGGCCCGGCAGCGCCGCGACATCGGCATGGTCTTCCAGCACTTCAACCTGTTCCCGCACCGGACCGCGCTGGAGAACATCATCGAGGCGCCCACCCAGGTCAAGCGGGTGCCCAAGAAGGACGCCGTCGCCCGGGCCCGGGACCTGCTCGACCAGGTGGGCCTGAGCGCGAAGGCCGACGCGTACCCGGCGCAGCTCTCGGGCGGCCAGCAGCAGCGCGTCGCGATCGCCCGGGCGCTGGCGATGGACCCGAAGCTGATGCTCTTCGACGAGCCGACCTCCGCGCTGGACCCGGAGCTGGTCGGTGAGGTGCTCACGGTCATGCAGAACCTCGCCAAGGAGGGCATGACGATGGTCGTCGTCACCCACGAGATGGGCTTCGCCCGCGAGGTGGCCGACGAGTTGGTGTTCATGGACGGCGGGGTGGTCGTCGAGTCGGGCAATCCCCGTGAACTGCTGGCCAATCCGCAGCACGACCGGACCAAACTGTTCCTGTCGAACCTGCTCTGACGGTCGTCGGGGCTGCGGCGCCTCCTCCATTGCTGATATCGTAGTGATATCACTTTGCAATCGACGAGGTTGGGGGAGCAAATGGAGCGACGGGCGTTTCGGCTGAACGGGTTCGGGGTGCTGCTCGGACTGGTCGTGGCGGTACTCGCGGGGGCGGCGCTCGCGCTGACCGCCGGTGTCGGCGGCATCGCGGTGGGCGTGGTTCTGGCGGTGGTGGTGGCCGTCGGGCTGACCGGGTTCACGGTGATCAACCCGAACGAGGCCCGCGTGATCCAGTTCTTCGGCCGCTACGTCGGTTCGGTCTCGCAGGACGGCTTCCAGTGGGTGCTCCCGCTGACCACGAAGCGGCGGATCACGTTGCGGGTGCGCAACTTCGAGACCGCGAAGCTGAAGGTCAACGACGCGGACGGCAACCCGGTGGAGATCGCGGCCGTGGTGGTCTACAAGGTCGTCGACAGCGGCAAGGCGTCGTTCGCGGTGGACGACTACGAGGAGTACGTCGCGATCCAGTCCGAGGCGGCGGTGCGTCACCTCGCGACCACCCACCCCTACGACTCGCACGAGGCGGGCCGCACCAGCCTGCGTGACGGCAGCGAGGTGGCCGCCGAACTGACCACCGAACTGGGGGAGCGGACCGACCTGGCCGGCGTCGAGGTGGTCGAGGCGCGCATCACGCACCTGGCGTACGCGCCGGAGATCGCCCAGTCGATGCTGGTCCGTCAGCAGGCCGCGCAGGTCGTCGCCGCCCGCACCAAGATCGTCGAGGGCGCGGTCGGCATGGTCGGCCTGGCCCTGGAGCGGCTCGCCGAGCAGGGCGTCGTCGAACTCGACGAGGAACGCAAGGCCGCGATGGTCTCCAACCTGCTGGTGGTGCTGTGTGGCGACAAGGCGACGCAGCCGGTGGTCAACACCGGCACCCTGTACGCCTGAGCCGCCGGACTTCCGATGACCGAACGCAAGAAGGTGCTGCTGCGGCTGGACCCGGCCGTCTACGACGCGATCGCGAAGTGGGCCGGCGACGACCTGCGCAGCGTCAACGCGCAGCTGGAGTACGCGCTGCGCCGGGCGTTGGACGAGGCCGGCCGGTCGCCGCGCGGTTCCGGGTAGTTGTGTGAGGTGGTGCGGCACCGCTCGACGAGGCCTCGGTGCCCTCCGTGGTGAGCGGCGCGTTCTTGTGGGTCACGCGGTCGCGCCCGGGGCCGAAGCCCGGACCGCGGTGTTCTGATTCTCGACGGCCGTGGTCACCTCGTCGATCGCCGCACGAATGAGTTCCCCATATGAATCGGGAGGCAGCGCAGACGAGCGCTCCCGGGCGGCGTCGATGTGTTCCCGGGCGGCTTCGAAGGATCCCAGCCGGCGATAGTTGTCGGCGAGGTTGAGGTGAAGCGAGGGATAGAAGCCGGCGATGTGCAGGCTCGCGTGATGTTCTTGGACGCGCCGCTCGGTGACGGCGTCGGCGGCATCGAGTGCGCGCACATCCCAGGCCAGTGCCTGCGCCGGATCGCCGCAGAGGTCGGCAAGGTAGTGCGCGAGTGTGCAGCGGTGCAAGGGATCGCCGCTGACTCCGATCACCTTCCACAGGTCCAGGAGTTGGCCGCGGGCCCTGACCGTGTTTCCGCTGCGACCCTCGGTGATGGCCTTGGCGATCGCGTCCATCATCGGGTCCGTAGTGGTGGTTTCTGTCATGCGTCCTTCCCCTTCGGGTTTGTGGTGTTTTCTCTCGGATGGGGTTTGGTGGGCATGGCAAGGGTGGTGAGGTCGCCGTGGTCGGCCGAGCGGACAGTGGCGGGCTGTGCGGGGCCCCTGAGGTCGAGCAGCACGTCCGCGCCGATCGCGGTGCTGATGGCGGGATAGAGCGTGGTCATCTCGAACCAGGCCTCGATCGAGGGCCCGCTCACGCGGGCCGGCAGGTGTACGCCCGTGTCCGGTCCGCCGCGGTTGTCCAGCACCGTGACCCCAGCCTCGGTGACGTGCATCGAGATCCGGTCAGCTGGTCGCTCCTCGAGGGCTCGCAGGAGCGATGACTTCGAGGCCTCGACGCGGGTCGTCACCGCTGGTAGCGCGTCGAGCATCGACCGGTAGTCGGGAAACGGCTCGGGCAGGAGCCGGCAATGCCGGTCACCCCGGTCCGGCAGCCGTATCCACATCCCGTGCTCGGTCGCTTCGATCCGAGCCAGAGGCGTGCGCCGCAGGTCGCCGAGGCAACTGCGTAGATCGTCGCCGTTCACCGTCGCCGCCCACGTCGCAGCGGTCGGATCGGCGGTCACAAGGGTGCGGGTGGACAGACGGTAGCGATCAGTGGCGGTCACGGTCACCGCACCGGTATCGGACTCGAAGCGCACACCGCCGAGAACGGCGATGTCCGGTTCATCGGTGGTGGCAGTCAGAACCTGCTCGATCGCCGCCGCCAACACCGGCCCGCTCAGCGCAAAGACCGCCACTGCGGGCTCCGCGGCCAACGCTGCCTTGATGACGGCGGCCTGCTGTCGTGCGGCCGTGGCGCCGCTGACCACTGCGTCGACATGCTGGTCGACCAGGCGAACTGCCTCGTCGCGTCCAGCATTGAGGACGGATTTCGCCGTTGCGAGCGGCATACCGATCTCGCGCAGTTGCCGGAGCAGAACGGCCAGCTCGAGCTGGTCTTCCCCGTAGAGCCGGTATCCGGAGACCGGGTCGACCTCCGTAGGCAGTAGCAGTCTTGCATCAGCGTAGAAACGCAATGCGCTCGCCGTCAGACCACTCCGACTCGCGAACGACCCGATCGACATCAACCCGAAATCCGCCACCCCGACATCATTGGGCTTCGACCTACCTGAAGGTCAACCAAGGCGGTGGCTGCCACCGACGCCATGCCCCGCGACAGCTGGTTTCCGGTGGTGTCGTCGTGGCACCCGGCGACGTTGTCATGCCCCGGATCTCCCCGGGAGCGCACCAGCATGGCGCATCTTCGAGTTCGCCCACCCGCGCCGTCGGCCGCTGTGAACTGCGCTTTCGTTCACACAGCATCATGCTGGCACCACTTTGACACCAGTAATGACGCGCTACCTATTGCGATGGCATCCAAGTGGTGTCATAGTGGTGTCATGGACCTGACAAGATACGTCGACGAGTTGCAGCACCAGCTCGCCACCGCAGCCGCCGCGGGCGGGGACGAGGCACGTGAGCTCGCCGCCCGCATGACGGCCCCGCTCGACGCCGCCGTCCGTCTCGTGCTGCTCGAGGCGCTCTCGACCGCGGCGAACGAGATCACGGCAGAGCTCGCCCCGGGGTCTGTCGACGTGCGCCTCCGGGGCCGCGACCCGGAATTCGTCGTCACCCCCGCGCCGGCCCCGGCATTCGAGAACGCAGAGCCCGCGACGGCGGAGCCCGCGCTGCCCACGCGGGCCCTCGACCCCGACGACGTCAGCACGTCCCGCACCACGCTCCGCCTCCCCGACCAGATCAAGGCCCAGGTCGAGGCGGCGGCGGCCCGTGAGGGCGTTTCCCTCAACACATGGCTCGTGCGTGCGGTCGCGGCCGCACTCCAGCCCGCTGCACCGTCCCGCGCGACAGCGCGCACCTCCAGCACCGCCGGTCGGCTGACCGGCTGGGTGCGCTGACCCAACACCCCGAACCCCAGACCTGCGCCCCGCACGCAGGGGCCGACACCACACCCCGAGGACTCGCCATGCCTACTTTCGCGACCCCTGAGCCGATCACCGTCGCCGTTGACATCGCCGCAGGCGCCGTCAACCTCGTCGCGAGCGATCGCGCCGACACCGTGGTCACCGTCCGCCCGAACGACCCGAGCAAGTCCGGCGATGTCAAGGCCGCCGAGGAGACACGCATCGACTTCCACGACGGCACCCTCACCGTGCAGACGGGCACCAGGTGGAAGTACCTCACCAAGTCCTCCGTCGACGTCACGATCGAGCTCCCAACAGGTTCCGCCCTGCAGGGCAGTGCGCTGGGCCCCGTGTTCGCCCAGGGTCGGCTCGGCACCTGCTCGTTCACGAGCCGCGCAGGCGACGTCCGGATCGACGAGGCCGGCCGGCTCGACCTCCGCGCGAGCGCGGGTTCCGTCGTCGTGGGGCGCGCCCTCGGCTCCACCGAGATCGTCGTCACCGCCGGCGGCGTGCGCATCCGCGAGCTCGACGGAGACGCCAGCATCAAGAACCCGAACGGCCCCACCGAGATCGGCCAATCCACCGGGATCCTGCGGGTGAACGGCGCCCACGGGCCCATCACGATCGACCGGTCGCTCGGTGACACCACCGCCCGGTCCGCGCACGGAAACATCCGCATCGAGCAGGCCGTCAGCGGCCGGGTCCAGCTCGAGAGCTCGACCGGCGCGATCGAGGTCGGGGTGCCCGAGGGCACCGCCGCCTGGCTCGACGCCACCGCGCAGCACGGCAAGGTCCGCAACCTCCTGCACGACGCCACGGGCCCCGACGAGAACGACCGGACCGTCGAGGCACGCGTCAGCAGCAGCTACGGCGACATCGTCGTCCGACGTCCGCACGCCTGACCCAAGCCCACCGACAACCCACCATCGAAGGAGAACCCATGACCACCACCGTCCGCGGTCCCGCGATCGAGGTCGCCGGCCTGCGCAAGTCGTACCGGTCGAAGGCCGGCGAGCAACTCGTGCTCGACGGCGTCGACCTGGTCGTGCCCGCCGGCACCGTGACCGCGCTGCTCGGCCCCAACGGAGCAGGCAAGACCACCGCCGTCGGCGTGATGTCCACCCTGCTCGCCGCCGACGCGGGCACGGTCCGCATCGCGGGCCACGACGTGGCGCGTGAGCCCGAGGCGGTCCGCGCGTCGATCGGCGTGACCGGCCAGATCACCGCCGTCGACGAACTGCTCAACGCCACCGAGAACCTGCGGCTCATGGCCGACCTCAACCACCTCGGCCGCGCCGAGGGGCGACGCCGGATCACCGAACTGCTCGAGCGCTTCGGCCTCGCCGACGCCGCGCGCAAGCCCGTGGCGACCTTCTCCGGCGGCATGAAGCGCAAGCTCGACCTCGCGATGACGCTCGTCGGCGCACCGTCCGTGGTGTTCCTCGACGAGCCGACGACGGGCCTCGACCCGCGCAGCCGTCGTGTCCTGTGGGACGAGGTGCGGACGCTCGTCGCCGCGGGCACCACGATCCTGCTCACCACGCAGTACCTCGAGGAGGCAGACAAGCTCGCCGACTCGGTCGCCGTCCTGAACGGCGGCCGCATCGTCGCCGAGGGCACGCCCGCCGAGCTCAAGGCCGCGCACGACACCGGCTCACTCGACGACGTGTTCCTCGCCCTCACCGAGCCGCCAACCGAGACCGAGACCGACACGACGCAGGACAAGGAGATCGTCCGATGACCACCCTCGCCGCCACCCCGCTCGCTGCCACCCCGAGCCCTAGCCCGGTCGCCGACGTCGTTACCATGCTGCGCCGCAACCTCTTACGCGCGGTGCGCTACCCGGGGCTCACCATGTTCCTCGTCGCCGGCCCGCTGGTGATGCTCGTGCTGTTCGTGTACGTCTTCGGCGGCGCCCTCGGCGCAGGCGTCATGCCCGGGGTCGCCCCCGGCGCCGACGGGCGGGCGGCGTACCTGGACTACATCACGCCCACTCTGTTCATTCTCACCATCGTGGGCGCGGGACAGTCCGTGGCCATCAGCGCCGCCATGGACGCCGCGAGCGGGATCATGGCGCGGTTCAAGACCATGGCGATCTCGCCGGGGTCCGTGCTCTCCGGGCAGGTGCTCGGCACGGTGCTCCAGTCGCTGGCAGCGCTCGTCCTCGTGCTCGGCGCGGCACTCGCGATGGGCTACCGTCCCGACGCCGACGTGCTCGACTGGGCCGCGCTGCTGGGTCTGTTCGTGCTGCTGGGGCTCGCCCTCAGCTGGTTGTGCGTCGCCATGGGGCTGAACGCTCGGAGCGTCGAGACCGCCAGCAACACCCCGATGATCCTCCTGCTGCTGCCGTTCCTGGGCAGCGGGTTCGTGCCGGTCGAGACCATGCCGACGGCGGTGCGGTGGTTCGCGGAGTACCAGCCGTTCACGCCGATCATCGAGACCGTGCGCGGGCTGCTCGCCGGCGGCGCGGGGCTCGAGGGCGCGGTGGTTGCGCAGGCGGTCGGCTGGACCGTGGCGATCGGCGTCGCCGGGTACGCGTGGGCGCGCTCGCTCTACCGGCGCGAGCGTCGCCTCTGAGCGCCACCTCGGTGCGGCGGCGACCGGGCAGCAGTCAACTGCTGCCGGCCGCGGGCCGGTCGGGCTTGCGGCAGACGAAGATAGCGGTGCCCGGGAACAGTTGCCCGCGAAGCGGACTCCACTGCCCCCACTCGCGGTCCAGCCACTCCGGCCAGTCCGGTTCCACGATGTCGCGGACCTCGAGTCCCGCCGCGACGATCTCGCGCACCCGGTCGCCGATCGTCCGGTGGTGCTCCACGTAGGTCGGCACCCCGTCGTCGTCGACCTCGACGTAGGGGGTGCGGTCGAAGTACGGAATCGTCGCGGTGAGCCCCTTGGGGCCGGGGTCGTCGGGGAAGATCCAGCGCATCGGGTGGTTGACGGAGAACACCCAGAGTCCGCCGGGCCGGAGCACCCGGGCCACCTCGCGCATCACCAGCGCGGAGTCGGCGACGAACGGGACGCCGCCGAAGGCCGAGCAGGCGATGTCGAAACTCGTGTCCGCGAACGGCAGCGACTCGGCGCCGGCCTGAACCAGCGGCACCCGCGGCCCGCCCGCGGCCATCGCGTCGAGTCCGCGCGCGAGCATCCCCTTCGACAGGTCCAGTCCCACCGCCCGGGCGCCCTGGCCGGCCAGCCAGCGCGCGCAGGGCGCAGAACCGCAGCCGATCTCCAGCACGTCCTTGCCCGCGACGTCGCCGAGCAGGTGCACGTCGCCCTCGTGCAGGCCCTCCGGGCACCAGACGAACTCGCCGCCCGCGGACTCGACGCCGAGGAAGTCGCCGTGGGTGCGGTGGTAGTCGTCGGCGTCCGCGTCCCACCAGGCGCGACTGGCGCGCTCGCTGTCGGCGGAACCGACGCGGGTGCGGCTGACCCCGGTGGTGCCGAGGACGGCATTGGCGGCGGCGTGCCGGTCGTCGGGAACGGGTGGTTGCGTCATGTGTTCAGCCCCTGGCAGGTGTGCGGTCGGACGCCAATCATCCAACGTCGGGCCGGCGCGGCGGGGCCGGGGGCCTAGCGCATCCGGGGGTGCACGAACTCGTGGTCGACGCCCTGCGACATCCACACGACCGCCATGATCGAGTAGACGACGACGAACAGCAGTGCGAGTGCGCCGAACAGCCAGAGCGAGATCTGGCCGAGGCGGCGGGCACGGTCGGATGCGTCCGTGGATCCCTCGACGTCGCCGTCCGCCCACAGGGGGTAGACGTTGAACGAGTGGGTGAACGCGGCGAACGCCAGCGGCCAGAAGAAGACCAGCGACGCCACGGCCCAGCCGACGTTGCTCGGCGGCCGCGCGCGGCGGTCGGGGCCGGCCGGTCGCGGCGCGTCGGGGGTGTCGGCGGGTGGGGCGGGTGTTGCTGGTTGGAAGGGTGGAGGATTCTGATCCGGAGCAGTCATGTCGGCACTCCTCGTGTGACTTCTGTCACTGTCGACGGTACCGAGTCCCCTTGAGGGATCGCTGAGTCCGGTCGGCGGCGACCAGTCGCGAATGCGGTGGTATCCGACCCGGGTTTGCCCAGCTAGCTACCGGCCGCGTACCCTAATCCACGCGAGTGTCCGCGGTCGCGCACCGAAGTTTGGAGCGCAGTCGTCTGCTCGTAGGTCCGACAGAACACCATCAACCGACACCTATCCCTCCGGAGCAACTCACCAAATGCCCACAACCACTCATACCTCGCCGCAGGTAGCCGTCAACGACATCGGCTCCGCCGAGGACTTCCTCGCCGCGATCGACGCCACGATCAAGTACTTCAACGATGGCGACATCGTCGAAGGCACCATCGTCAAGGTCGACCGTGACGAGGTTCTACTCGACATCGGTTACAAGACCGAAGGCGTCATCCCTTCCCGCGAGCTCTCGATCAAGCACGACGTCGACCCCAACGAGGTCGTTTCCGTCGGCGACGCCGTCGAGGCTCTTGTTCTCACCAAGGAGGACAAGGAAGGTCGACTGATCCTGTCGAAGAAGCGCGCACAGTACGAGCGCGCCTGGGGCACCATCGAGGAGCTCAAGGAGAAGGACGAGGCCGTCAAGGGCACCGTCATCGAGGTCGTCAAGGGCGGCCTGATCCTCGACATCGGTCTCCGTGGCTTCCTGCCCGCCTCGCTCGTCGAGATGCGTCGTGTCCGTGACCTCCAGCCGTACGTCGGCAAGGAGATCGAGGCCAAGATCATCGAGCTCGACAAGAACCGCAACAACGTGGTCCTGTCGCGTCGCGCGTGGCTCGAGCAGACCCAGTCCGAGGTCCGCAGCGAGTTCCTGCACCAGCTCCAGAAGGGCCAGGTCCGCAAGGGCGTCGTGTCCTCCATCGTCAACTTCGGTGCCTTCGTGGACCTGGGTGGCGTCGACGGCCTGGTGCACGTCTCCGAGCTGTCCTGGAAGCACATCGACCACCCGTCCGAGGTTGTCGAGGTCGGCACCGAGGTCACCGTCGAGGTTCTCGACGTCGATCTCGACCGCGAGCGCGTCTCCCTCTCGCTCAAGGCGACGCAGGAAGACCCGTGGCGTCAGTTCGCCCGCACGCACGCCATCGGCCAGATCGTGCCCGGTAAGGTCACCAAGCTGGTTCCGTTCGGTGCCTTCGTGCGCGTCGAAGAGGGAATCGAAGGCCTCGTCCACATCTCCGAGCTGGCCGAGCGCCACGTGGAGGTTCCGGACCAGGTTGTCGGCGTCGGCGACGATGCTCTCGTCAAGGTCATCGACATCGACCTCGAGCGTCGCCGGATCTCGCTGTCGCTGAAGCAGGCGAACGAGGACTACAGCGCCGAGTTCGACCCGTCCAAGTACGGCATGGCCGACTCGTACGACGAGCAGGGCAACTACATCTTCCCCGAGGGCTTCGACTCCGAGACCAACGAATGGCTCGAGGGCTTCGACAAGCAGCGTGAAGAGTGGGAGTCCCGCTACGCCGAGGCGGAGCGTCGCCACAAGATGCACACCGCTCAGATGGAGAAGACGGCTGCCGACGAGGCCGCCGAGGCTGCTGCCGGCGCTGCCGGCACCAACTACTCCTCCGAGACCGGTGCGGACGAGAGCGGCGAGGCTGTCGCCGCTTCGTCCGAGGCAAGCGGATCCCTGGCCAGCGATGCACAGCTCGCTGCGCTGCGGGAGAAGCTGTCCGGCAACGCATAGTCTGACGACCCGCTAGTCGGGTCCGACCCGAGAGCCCCGGCCCTTGCAAAAGGACCGGGGCTTTCTGGTGTCCGGGTGTCGGGTGTGCGGGCGGTTGCGGTTCAGGCCCCGTTGCTCGACACCAGCTCGTCGAGCAGGGCGGCCTTCTCCACGAGGTCGTGCTCTGTCGGGTTGTCGGCGTCGGGTAACTCCGCGAGGAGGTCGTCGCGGGTGGTGACCACCCAGGGCGACTGCCGCGTGACCTCCTCGCCGGAGAAGATCTTGAGCGATCCCTCCTCGAGCACCAGGGTCGGTGCCGGGAGAGTGCTGCCGAGGAGCTGTCGAAGGTCGTTCGCTGTGACGGTCATGTCTTCACGCTAGGACCGTTGCGCCGCGCTCGCATCCCTCGTTGCGTACACGAACGAGAGTGACCCCGCCCGGGACTGTCGGGCGGGGTCACTCTCGTTCACCGTGTCGGTGGGTGGCGGTCAGCTCACCTGGTCAGTTGGCGACGGCGGCGGTCGGCGACCAGGAGCCCTGCATCTCCGTCGTGCGCTTGCGCATCGATGCGAAGCTGTGGCGGGCCGGGCTGAGCATCTGGGTGAACCAGTTGCGGCGGTGGTCGGCCAATGCCAGCGCGACCTCCGGGATCAGGATGCAGTGCACTCCGTCGACCATGCCGAGACGGTGCCGACCGGGGTGAGTGAGGCTGCTTCGCATGGTGATCCTTCTGATTGAAAAGAGGCCTGGTCGTCACGGACGAAGATATCCGAAAACGCAGAAAACCTGGTGTATTTGGGCTGGATGTGCTTTGGCGTGTTTGGTGACAGACTGTTGCGGTGTTGCGAATCGGCCTCACCGGAGGCATTGGAGCAGGAAAGTCCACTGTGTCGAGGATTCTCGACGAGCTCGGGGCGGTGATCGTCGACGCTGACAAAATCGCCCGTGAGGTCGTAGAGCCCGGTACTCCCGGATTGGCCGCTCTGGTAGCTGAATTCGGCAACGACATCCTAGCCGACGGGGAGCTGGATCGTCCGGCTCTGGCTGCCAAGGCGTTCGGCGACGACGAGGCGCGCGGTCGGCTCAACGCGATCGTGCACCCGCTGATCGGCAGTCGCACCAATGCGATCGTCGACTCGGCACCCGCGGATTCCGTGGTGCTGCAGGACATTCCGTTGCTCGTCGAGGGTCGCATGGGCCCGCTGTTCCACCTCGTCGTGGTGGTGCACGTGGAGGCGGAGGAACGGGTCCGGCGCCTGGTCGAGTTGCGCGGCATGCCGGAGGCCGACGCCCGCGCCCGGATGGCAGCACAGGCCACCGACGAGCAGCGTCGGGCCGCGGCCGACGTGTGGCTCGACAACAACGGCCCGGAGGGCGACCTGGACGTCGAGGTCAGGGCCCTGTGGGAGCGGTTGACGCGGTACGCGGAGAACATCCGAACCGCCACGGTGATCCGCACGCCGCCGGTGCTGGTGCCCGCGGACCCGTCGTGGCCGGACCAGGCGCGCCGGCTGACCGACCGGCTGCGGGCGGTGTGCGGGGCCGCGGCCGTGCGCGTCGACCACATCGGCTCGACCGCCGTGCCGGGCCTCGACGCCAAGGACGTGCTCGACTTCCAGGTGACGGTGCCGAGCCTGGCCGTCGCGGACGAGTTGGCCGGGACCCTCGCCGCCGCCGGGTTCCCGCGAGTGGAGTCGGTCACCGCGGACGACCCGAAGCCGGCGTACGACATCGGCGGCGAGGCAGATCCGGCGCTGTGGGACAAGCGGTTCCACGCCGCCGCCGATCCCGGACGGCCGGTCGATGTGCACGTGCGGGTCGACGGCTGGCCCGGTCAGCGGTTCGCGCTGGTGTTCCGGGACTGGCTCACCGCAGATCCGCAGGCGCGCGCCGAGTACCTGGCGGTCAAGCGTGCGGCGGCGGCGCGGGCACTCGGCGCACCGGACCTGGCGACGGCCGCCGACCGGTACGCGACGGCGACGACGCCGTGGTTCGACGGTGCCGCGGTGCGCGCCGAGCAGTGGGCACGCGACGCCGGGTGGACCGCCAGGTGACCGGCGTCAGCGCCAGCTGACCGGCATCCCGCGTGAGGCCAGCCACGCGTCGAGGTCGTGGCCGTGGCTGGCGATGCCGTCCACGGCCACCACGGCGCGGGTGATGGCCCGGTCGGTGGTGGCGGCGTCGAGCAGGCCGGCGGCGTGCGCGGCGACCAGTTCGTCGACGTCGAGGAGTTCGGTGTCGCGGCCGGTCCGCACCACCAGGTCCAGGTAGTGGTCCTGCGAGCGCCACACCGCGCCGCCGTCCGTGTACTCGCCGACGTCGACGTAGCGGTCCTGGTCACGGGCGTGGAATGGGTGGTAGTGGAAGATCGACGCGCGCAGGCCGAGCTCGGGCAGCAGCCACGACTCCAGGTAGTGGAAGTGCGGGTGGTCCGACGGCCGGGCCATGTACAGGCCCCACGGCTCGGCGTGGTAGTGGTCGACCGGCCGGACGAATCCCTTGGGATCCGTGTTCGTCCGGTCGCCGAGGCTGAAGGACTCGATCTTCGGGGCGTGCACCGCGGCGTCCATAGCTGCAGAAGCTACCAAGCGCATCGGACGCGCGCGGATCGGCGACGAGCATGTCGGACCCCCGGCCTACCCTGGTTCCATGGCGTTTGCATCCGAGCATCCCGTGGTGGCTCACTCCGAGTTCCGGCCCGTTGGCGAGATCGAACGGTCCGACGGCCGCTTCGAGGTGGTCAGTGACCACCGGCCCGCGGGCGACCAGCCGACCGCGATCGCCGAGTTGGAACGCCGGATCCATGCGGGCGAGGAGAACGTGGTCCTGCTCGGCGCCACCGGCACCGGTAAGTCGGCCACCACGGCCTGGTTGATCGAGAAGCTGCAGCGGCCGACGCTGCTGATGGCGCCGAACAAGACCCTCGCCGCCCAGCTCGCCAACGAGTTGCGGGAGATGTTGCCGAACAACGCCGTCGAGTACTTCGTCTCGTACTACGACTACTACCAGCCCGAGGCGTACATCGCGCAGACGGACACCTACATCGAGAAGGACTCGTCGGTCAACGACGACGTCGAGCGGCTGCGGCACTCCGCGACGTCGAGCCTGCTCTCGCGTCGCGACGTGGTGGTGGTCGCCTCCGTCTCGTGCATCTACGGCCTCGGCACCCCGCAGTCGTACCTGGACCGGTCCATCGAGCTGGACGTCGGCGTGGAGGTCCCGCGCGACGCGCTGCTGCGACTGCTGGTCGACGTCCAGTACAACCGCAACGACGTCGCGTTCACCCGCGGGTCGTTCCGGGTCCGCGGCGACACCGTCGAGATCATCCCGTCCTACGAGGAGCTCGCCGTCCGGATCGAGTTCTTCGGCGACGAGATCGAGGCGCTGTACTACCTGCACCCGCTGACCGGCGAGGTGGTCCGGCAGGTGGACTCGGTGCGGATCTTCCCGGCCACCCACTACGTGGCCGGTCCGGAGCGGATGGAACGCGCGGTCAAGGACATCGAGGCCGAACTCGAGGCGCGGCTCGCGGACCTGGAGGGCCGGGGCAAGCTGCTCGAGGCGCAGCGGTTGCGAATGCGCACCAACTACGACCTCGAGATGATCAAGCAGGTCGGTTTCTGCTCGGGCATCGAGAACTACTCGCGGCACATCGACGGCCGGCCCGCGGGTTCGGCGCCGGCGACCCTGATCGACTACTTCCCCGAGGACTTCCTGCTGGTCATTGACGAGTCGCACGTGACCGTCCCGCAGATCGGCGCCATGTACGAGGGCGACATGTCGCGCAAGCGCAACCTGGTGGAATTCGGATTCCGGCTGCCGTCGGCCACCGACAACCGCCCGCTCACCTGGGAGGAGTTCAGCCAGCGGATCGGCCAGACCGTCTACCTGTCGGCCACCCCCGGCAAGTACGAACTCGGCCAGTCGGGCGGCGAGTTCGTCGAGCAGGTGATCCGGCCGACCGGCCTGGTGGACCCGGAGGTGGTCGTCAAGCCCACGAAGGGGCAGATCGACGACCTGGTGCACGAGATCCGGCAGCGCACCGACAAGGACGAGCGGGTCCTGGTCACCACCCTGACCAAGAAGATGGCCGAGGACCTCACCGACTACCTGCTGGAACTGGGCATCCGGGTGCGCTACCTGCATTCGGACATCGACACGCTGCGCCGGGTGGAACTGCTCCGTCAGCTACGGCTGGGCGAGTACGACGTGCTCGTCGGCATCAACCTGCTCCGCGAGGGACTCGACCTGCCCGAGGTGTCGCTGGTCGCGATCCTCGACGCGGACAAGGAGGGCTTCCTGCGCAGCTCGACCAGCCTCATCCAGACCATCGGCCGCGCGGCCCGTAACGTCTCCGGCCAGGTGCACATGTACGCCGACCGGATCACGGACTCGATGCAGCACGCGATCGAGGAGACCGACCGGCGCCGGGAGAAGCAGATCGCCTACAACAAGGAGCGGGGCGTCGACCCGCAGCCGCTGCGCAAGAAGATCGCCGACATCCTCGACCAGGTCTACGAGGAGGCCGAGGACACCGCGGCCGGGGTGGACGTCGGCGGGTCCGGACGCAATGCGAGCCGCGGCAGGAGGGCGCAGGGCGAGGCCGGGCGCGCGGTCAGCGCCGGGGTGTTCGAGGGCCGCGACGTGAAGTCGATGCCGCGGGCCGAACTCGCCGACCTCGTCAAGGAACTCACCGACCAGATGATGAACGCCGCGCGCGATCTGCAGTTCGAGCTGGCCGGCCGGCTGCGCGACGAGATCCAGGACCTGAAGAAGGAGCTGCGGGGGATGGACGCGGCCGGGCTCCAGTAGCTCCCCGCTACGGTTGCGGGATGGACGCCCAGACCGCAGGCCGGTACGCGAAGACCTTCGACGCCTTCCACAGCATGTGCTATTTCGCGCCGGAGGTGTCCGACTCGCTCGTCGCGGCCGGCCTCGAACCCGGCGGGATGACCTACTTCGCCGGACGGTCCGCGGCGATGGGCCGGGTCACGGCGCCGGTGGTCGCGGCGACCTTCTACAACTTCAACCCGGACCTCGTCGCCACCGTCATCCCGCGGGCGTGGGACCTGGCCGGCCCGGAGGCGATCGTCGCCGCGCGTTACGCCGGGGTGGACGCGGCGCTGACGCGGCTGCTGGGGGCCCAGCGCGTCGCCTCCATGGAGATGGCGGAGGCCGCGGACATCGCCTCCATCGCCGCTCGCGCGGCGCGACCCGACGGACGCGCGCTGTTTGCCGCCCACGCCGCCGTGGACTGGCCGACGGCGCCGCACCTGTCGCTGTGGCACTCGCTCACCCTGCTGCGCGAGCACCGCGGCGACGGCCACGTGGCGGCGCTGCAGGCCGCCGGGCTCTCCGGCATCGAGGCGCTCATCACCCACACCGCGACCGGCGCCGGCTTCACCGCAAAGTTCGCCCGCACCCGCCGTGGCTGGAGCCAGGAGCAGTGGGACGACGCGACGTCGGACCTGCGCGACCGCGGCCTGCTCGCCGGCGACGGCACCCTCACCGAACTCGGCACGGAGATCCGCGAGGTGGCCGAGGACGTCACCGACGACCTGGCGTTCGCGCCCTGGGCCGAGCTCGGCGACGCCGGGCTGGACCGCCTCGCCGAACTGGTGACGCCGATGCGCTCCGCGATCGTCGAGGCAGGGGGGTTCCCCGCCGGGGCGTTCGGCCCGCGCTGGGGCAAGGCCTGACCGATCAGCTGGTGATGTCCTTGACCGCGAAGCGCTGCCAGGCCAGCACCCCGAACACCGCGGCGTAGGCCAGGGCGGAGAACGACCCGACGACGATGTCGTGCCAGTCGACGGTGGGGGCGAGGAACCTGGTCCAGGCGAAGGAGAAGTGGCCGGGCAGCAGGTCCCGCCAGCCGCCCAGTGCGGTGATCTGGTCCAGGATCTGCACGAGGATCGAGACCATCACGGTGCCGCCGACCGCGCCGAGCGGCGCGTCGGTGAGCACCGACAGCAGCATCGCCAGCCCGGCCACCCAGGTCAGGTTCACCGCGATGTACGCCAGCGCCAGTGTCAGCCGCCCGACCGCGTCGCCGTAGCCCAGCGAGTCGCCGAACGGGGTCACCAGTGGTCCGGTCCCGTACAGGGCCGTGCCCAGCGCCAGGCCCACACCGAACAGCAGCAGCAGGGCCAGCACGGACAGTGCCGCGGACACGATCGCCTTCTGCCGCAACAGCCGGCCGCGGGGGACCGGGATGGCCAGCAGGTACCGCAGCGACGACCACGACGCCTCGCTGGCCACCGAGTCGCCGAAGAACAGCGCCACCACCACGATCAGCAGGAACCCGACGGACATGAACAGGCAGAACACGGTGAAGTTCACGCCGCCCCGGGTGCCCAGGTCGATCAGGTTCACCGCGCCCGGGGACGACGAACCGGAACCGCCGATCGCGAAGGCCGCGGCGAGGATCACCGGCAGCAGCGCCAGCAGCCCGAGCGCCAGGTGGGTGCGCCGGCGCAGGAACTGGCGGGTCAGTTCGGTGCGCAGCGGCAGGGTCGAGTGCGGCCGGTAGCCGGGCGCCCGGCCGTCGGCGGCCGCCACGTCACCGCCACGATCTGTCGACGTCACGGCGCCTGCACCTCCTGCTCGGGGGAGTCCGACGTTGCGGATCTCCGTGGTCGGGGCATCGCCGCGTCGTGCTCGCGATGGTCGGAGACGTGGACCAACCTCAGGAAGACGTCCTCGAGGCGGGTGGTCCCGCTCAGCCCGCGGACCCCGACGCCCGACTCGACCAGCGCGCGTACAACCACGGTCGGGTCCGTGGCGCCGAGGTCGAGCCGGACCGTGGGGGTCTCGCCCTCGACCACGTGCACGCCGGTCGGGCCGTCGAGGCCGTCGAGCACCTCGACGGCCCGCGCCGCGTCGTCGACACGCAGTTCGGTGGCGCCCTCCGCCGAGGTGAGCTCCTCGACGGTGCCGGCCGCGATCACCCGTCCGTGGTTCATCACCACCACGTCGGTGCAGGTCTGCTCCACCTCCGCGAGCAGGTGGCTCGACACCAGGACGGTCCGCCCGGTGCGCGCGTAGGCGACCAGGACCTCGCGCATGGTCCGGATCTGCGGCGGGTCGAGTCCGTTGGTGGGTTCGTCGAGGACCATCAGGTCCGGCAGCCCGAGCATCGCCTGCGCGAGGGCCAGGCGCTGGCGCATCCCCTGACTGTAGGAGCGGACCTTCCGGTGGACGGCGTCGCCGAGGTCCGCGATCTCGAGGGCCTCGTCCATCCGGGCCTCGGCGGCGGGCCGGCCGGTGGCCTCCCAGTACAGGCGCAGGTTGTCGAGACCGCTCAGGTGCGGCAGCAGCCCGGAGCCCTCGACGAACGAGCCGAGCCGTGAGAGCACCGGCGCGCCGGGCGTCACCTGGTGCCCGAACACCCGCAGTTCGCCGCTCGACGGCGTGATCAGGCCCATCAGCATCCGCAGGGTGGTGGTCTTGCCCGCACCGTTGGGGCCGAGGAGCCCGAGCACCTGGCCGCGGCGCACGGTGAAGCTCACCCCGTCGACCGCGCGGAAGCCGTTGTCGTACGACTTGTGCAGGTCGGTGACCACGAGCGGGGTGTCGAGCAGGGCCGGGTCCACCGCGGCGACCGCGCGCCGCCGCGACCGGACAGCGCTGACGATGCCGAGGAGCACCACCACGGTGAGGATCGCGCCGATCCCCACCAGCGGCGCCACCGGCAGGGCCCGGCGGTTCGTCGTCGCGGGGACACTCGGGACGGTGATCGCCGGGTCCGTGAGCGCGACGGTGAACTGGGCCGGGGAGAGCGGGTTCGCGTAGGCCTGGTCGGTGGCGGCCAGCACGAGTTCGAGGTGGTGCCCCTCCGGCACCTGGTGGGCGATTCCGGGCAGCGTGACGGTCAGCGGGACCGGTTGTCCGGCAGGCGCGTCCGGCAGCCGGATCGCGGCCACCGCCCCGCCCGGCAGGGTGCGCCGGCCCTGCGGGCTGACGTCGTAGAGCTTGGCGAACAGCACCGCCGCACCGGGGGCGGCGAGCGTGGACACCTCGACCGTGACCGTGCTGGTGCCGGTGACCGTCAGCGGATGCTCGAGCGGTGCGGTGGCGAAACGCGCCGACTGGCCGGGCGGATCGGCCGCCAGGTCGAGGGACGGCCCGGCCGCAGACGCCAGGTTCGAGACCGACGCGCCGAGTCCCGGCACCGACGACAGGCCGGCGGGCGAGGCGCCGGGCGGGCGGACCAGGGTCTGCTCGGAGCCGATCATCGGCAACGAGACCGTCGGGGTGGGGTCGGTGGGGACCGTGCCGAGCCCGGGGTAGTCGGGGGCGGTCATCCGGCGCTGGGCCGGTGCACCCTGGTCGGTCGGTGCGCCGGGCAGGGTGAAGACGAACCGCGTGTCGGGCTCGCCGTTGCCGAGGCGGTCGGACAGGAAGGCGGCCACCGCGCGCTGGCTGGGCGCGGAGTCGCCGCCGGCGTCGTGCCCGCCGGGAAACCAGCGGACCTGGACGGGGGCGCCCGCCGCCGCGATCTGCCGGGCGTTCGCGTCGGCCTGGTCCAGCCCGAACAGGGTGTCCTGTTCGCCCTGGACCAGCAACGTCGGTGCGGTGACGGCGCCGATGACGGCGGCGGGGGAGTGCGCGGTGAGCATGGCCAGCAGCTCCGGGCTGGGGCGGCCCGTCTCGGCGGCTGCGGCATAGGCCTGGCAGATGGTGGCGAGGAACCGGCCGCACGGCCCGGAACCGGGCGTGGGCCCCGCGCCCGGTTCCGGCGTACCGCCCGCGCCGGCCCCGAAGAAGATGCCGGCCCAGCCCCGCTTGAGCACCCCGGGTCCGCCGTACCCGGCGGCGGCGGGTGTGGTGCGCGCCACCGGCCCGGGCGTCCCGAAGTTGGGAAACAGTGCCTGGCCCAGATCATTCCAGGTGATCGCCGCGGCGATCGCGTCGATCCGCTGGTCGGTGCCGCCGAGTGTTAGGGCGAGCGCCCCGCCGTAGGAACCGCCGGTCACGCCCACCCGCGGATCGTGCGGGCCGTCCTGGCGGACCTCGGTGCGGCCCGCCAGCCAGTCCACCATGGCGCGGGCGTCCGCCACCTCCCGGTCCGGGTCGTTCAACGAGATCTGCCCGGTGCTGCGCCCGAATCCACGGGCGCTGTAGGCCAGCACCACGAAGCCGTCCTCGGCGAGATCGCGCGCCTGCGCGGCCACCGAGTCCTTGCTGCCGCCGAATCCGTGCGCCAACAGCACCGCGGGGGCCGGGGTCTGCTCCGGAACGTACAGTCGGGCATCGAGATTGACCTGATCGGCAGAGCCGGGACCCTCCGGCAGCGCGAACTGGACGTCCTCCGTGGTGACCGCCGGCGCCGACCTGGACGTCCAGGTCACTGCAGCCGCCACGACGAGAAGCAGCGCGACCGCGGCCACGGCTGCCCACGCCCGGAGACTTCGCGGTCGCGGTAGGTACATGAGACCCAATCTAGCCATGTGGCGCGGATGTGCGTTGTAACGCAATTCCCACTACCCCGGCGGCCGTCCGACTAGGGTTTTGCGCAGCGGCTGGGGTGTCAACCGTGAGATTCCGTGCATGCCCCGGTGAGGAAGAATGCACTACGACGCAATGCAGTACGACGCAAAGCACCACGAGACAGTGCAGCAGGATCCATCGCACCGAGGATCCACCCGCACTGACGACCCACCTGCACTCTGGAGGAAGCAATGACCGCCTACCGCACCATCGTCGTCGGAACCGATGGCTCGGACTCGTCCTTGAAGGCAGTCGAGAAGGCCGCGGCACTGGCCACCGACGCCGGGGCGAAGCTGGTCCTCGCCTGCGCCTACTACCCGACCGACCCGAAGGACATCGAGGCGGCGGCCGACACCCTTCGCGAGGACGCGTACCAGATCACCGGCTCCGCGCCGACGTACGACATCCTGCGGACCGCGCGTGAGCGCGCGCAGGCCGTGGGCGCCAAGGACATCGAGGAGCGGGCGATCGTCGGGGCACCCGTCGACTCGCTGCTCACCCTGATCGCCGAGGTCTCGGCGGACCTGCTGGTGATCGGCAACCGCGGCCTGAACACGCTCACCGGTCGGCTGCTCGGCTCGGTGCCCTCCGACGCCGCCCGCAAGTCCACCACCGACGTACTGATCGTCCACACCGTCCGCTGACCCCACCCGCTGTCCCGGCCCGGTGCCACACCGGGCCGGGACAGTGCTGTGTGAGGGAAGTTACTCGGCCGGAACCAGTTTCGCGAGCACGTCCGGGAGCGGCCGGGCGTGGACCACGCCGAGCCGCTGGGTGGCGCGGGTGAGGGCGACGTACAGGTCGTTGAGTCCCCGCGGTGACTCGTCGAGGATCCGCTGCGGCTCGACGATCAGGACCGAGTCGAACTCGAGCCCCTTCACGTCCCGGACGGCCAGCACGCTCACCGAATCCGACGCCAGGTCCGTGTACTCGCCGACCGAGTCCTCGGCCGCGATCACCACGGTGAGCCCGGGCCCGGTGTGGGCGGCCACCCGCCGACGGACCTCGTCGGCCACCGACGCCGCCGGAACCCGGTGTGCCCAGGGCACGTTCCCGCTCTCGCGCACCGACCGGGGCACCGTCTGGGTCGGGTCGATCGCCGCGAGCACGTCCTGCGCCACGGCCATGATCTCCGCCGGGGTGCGGTAGTTGACGGTCAGCTCGGTCAGCTTCCAGCGCCGGGCCACGTACGGCTCGAGCACCGTCTGCCAGGACGAGCTGCCGGCCGGGTCGCCGGTCTGGGCGGTGTCCCCGACCAGGGTCATCCACCGATTCGGGATGCGGCGCATCAGCATTCGCCAGGCCATCGCCGAGAGCTCCTGGGCCTCGTCGACGATGACGTGCCCGTAGGTCCAGGTGCGGTCGGCTGCCGCCCGCTCCGCGGCGGTGAGCCGGTGGCCCAGATCCTGGCGTTGGGCAAGCTGATCCGCGTCGATCAGGTCGTACGCCATCAGGATCTCGGGGTCGAGTTCGTCCTCGAGGTCCTGCGGCGCGGAGCCGGTGAGGATGTCGAGTGCACCCTGCGCGTCCGCGATCTGCGCTCGCCACTCGCGTTGTGCGCGGTCACGTTCCGCGGCGTCGTCCACGCCCAGCAGTTCGGCCAGCTCGTCGAGCAGGGGTGCGTCGGCCGCGCTGAACCCGGTCATCCTGGTGCGGTGCAGGAGTGCGCGCTGGCTCTCGGTCAGGTCGCGGGCCGCGGTGTCCAGCCGGGACCGCGAGGTCAGCAGGTCGGCGAGGACCCGCTGCGGCGTCAGCTGCGGCCACAGCGCGTCGATCGCGTCCATCAGGTCCGGGTCCTCGCGCATCTCGTCGCGGATGTCGGCGACGTCGTCGCGGCTGAGCAGATTCGCGCCGCCGAGGACGTTCGACCCGAGGCGTGCGGCGAACTGGTCGGCGAGGGACTCGATCACCGCGGAGACGAAGATCGGCCGGGCCAGGTTGTGCGGCCGCCGGGAGGACCGCGCACGGCCGCGGGCCCGGGTGACGGTCTTGCGGTCGAGGGTGATCGGGTAGGTGTCGAAGGTGATGGTGACCGGTTCCGGCGGGGTCAGCTGCCGGTCGCGCACTGCCTGCTTGAGCACCTCCACCATCTCAAGCGAGCCCTTCACCTCGCCGCACTCGAGCGAGTCGTGCACGGTGGCAATGACTCCGGGGTACAGGTCGCCGATGGTGGAGAGCAGCACCCCGGTCTCGCCGAGCGACGGCAGGACCTGGCCGATGTAGTCGAGGAACGTCGCGTTGGGGCCGACGATCAGCACGCCGCTCTTCGCCAGCTGCTGCCGGTAGGTGTAGAGCAGGTACGCGGCGCGGTGCAGCGCGACGGCCGTCTTGCCCGTGCCCGGTCCGCCCTGCACCACCATCACCGACTTGTGGCTGGACCGGATGATGGCGTCCTGCTCGGACTGGATGGTCTCGACGATGTCGTTCATGTGTCCGGTCCGGGCCGCGTTCAGCGCGGTGAGCAGGGCGCTCTCGCCGGCGACGCCGTCGGTGCCGTCCACCACGCCGGCGCGCTCCGCGGCGGCGAGGTCGAGGTACTCGTCGCCCAGGCCGGTGACCCGGCGGCTGCGGGTACGGATGTGGCGGCGTCGCGTCACGCCCTCCGGTTGCGCCGGGGTGGCCAGGTAGAACGGACGGGCCAGCGGTGCGCGCCAGTCGAGCAGCAGCGTCTCGTAGTCGTTGGCCTCGTCGAGGATGCCGACCCGGCCGATGTACCGCAGCGCGTCTCCGTCCGCGGCCTCGCCGTCCAGGTCGATGCGGCCGAAGCAGAGGCCGTTCTCGGCGGCGTCGTACTTGGCGATGTCCTCGGTGTACATCTGGCTGAACGACTCGCGCTCGCTGCGTGCCTGCGGGGTGCCGCCGGTCTGCAACAGAACCTTCGACAGCCGGGTCGCGGCGTACGAGCGCAGGCCGTCGAGCCGGTCGTACAGCATCGACACGTACTCCTGCTCACGGTCCAGGTCGCCGTGTTGCAGTGCCTTGTCGGGCAAGTGATCTCCTCGGCCGGAATGGGTCCAAATGGGCCAAGCGAGTCTAGTGGCTGGGTGCGGCGGGTGCAGAAGCGCCAGGTCAGCGGGACGGGGCCGGGTCGGTCGGGACGGCGCCCAGATCAGTAGGCGACCAGCCCGTCGTCGGCGACGATCACCTGCCCGGTGATGTAACTGCCGGCGTCCGAGGTGAGCAGCAGCGCGGGCCCGACCATCTCGTCGGGGTCGGCGATCCGCCTCTGCAGCGGCATCTGCGCCATCGCGTCGACCACCTCGGGTGGGTTGTTCCGGACCATGTCGGTGTCGACCGAGCCGGGGGCGAGCGCGTTCACCCGGATGCCGCGCGGGGCGAATTCGGCGGCCATGGACCGGGTGTACGACATCAGCGCGGCCTTGCCCGCCGCGTACATCGCCACCTGGGCGAGAACATGAAGGCGCCGACGGAGACCACGTTGAGCACCGCGGCGTGCGGGCTCTTGTCGAGGTGCGGCAGGGCGGCCTGGGTGAGAAACACCGGGCCACGCAGGTTGACGTCGTAGGACTTGGCCCAGGCCTCGGGGGTGAACGAGCCGAACGCCTCGGTCCGCGTTTCGACCTGGTTCTCTACAACGCGGGCATGGACCCGTACGAGGGCTGCGCCGTCGGCGGCCTGGACGGCATCACGGCCGAGATCCTGGCCGGCGGCTACATCGGTGAGCGTCTGGACGCCGAGACGCTCGTCGACCTGCACCGGTCGACGATCGCCGCCGCGGCCGAAAGTGTTGCCCGCCAGTTTCGCTGATCCCGACCCGAGGAGTGAAGTGATGACCGACAACCACAGTGGCCACGTCTTCGTCGAGGGCAGGGAGGTGACCGCGAACCCGGAGGCGGGCGCGAACTCCCTCGTCGCAGCCTTCAAGTCGATCGACGACACCCGGGTGCGCATCAAAGCGGAGACGGGCGCCGCGCCCGAACCGAGCGAATGGGCGCGGATGAGGAACATCCAGCGTGAGTACGACCGCGAGCTGCGGCGGACCACCAAGGGGCGCAAGGGAACTCGGTCCAGAGCGTCGGCGGTCGCGGTGGCGGCCGACGCCGAGCGGGTCCGTCAGCGTGCCCATGCGGGTACCCGCAAGGTGCTCGAGCACTCGGAGTCGGCGCGCAGTCACGCAGCCGACGCGGAAACGCTGTTGGAGTCAGGCGGCAACATCCCGGCGCTGCTGGCCGCATTGGTCCGTGCGCGGGAGGCCCACCAGGCCGCGGTGCGCGTCATCGAGATGAACGAGGAGGCGCTGGTGCGGCAGGCAGGGGGGGTCCCTATGTCGGTGTCAACTGCTTGGGCGGATGCCCTGGAGTGCGGTCCGGTAGGGGCTGGAATAGTGGACACGCATGGAATCCGTTGTGACGCTGTCGGGTGGGGACGCGGGTGAGCTGCTGACGTTGCAGCGAGCTGCGTATGTGACTGAGGCACAGGCTCACCACGATGTGAACCTTCCCCCGTTGATGCAGTCCCTCGATGAGTTGGTGAGCGAGCTGACGCAGCCCGACGTGACCGCATTCGGGTTGCGCGATGACTCCCAGCGTCTCGTCGCTGCCGTGCGCGTGTATTTCTCTCTGACGGACCCTCACACCGCCGAGTTGGGAAGGCTGGTCGTGGCCCCGGACATGC
>NZ_JBFUJP010000097.1:0-16747 GCF_056401315.1 Rhodococcus sp. P4_F5
GTACCGAGGCGTAGCGCAGCGGCAGCCGAGCATCGGTACCGAGGCGTAGCGCAGCGCCAACCTATGGGAGCAGATTCCTGTCTCCTACGGTCGGCGCACTAGTGTGTGGCATACATCTGATCGAGAACACGAGAAATTGGTCAAAGGAGCGAATTGTGACTGTCCGGGTAGGCGTTAACGGCTTCGGTCGTATCGGACGTAACTTCTTCAGGGCCGTCGATGCGCAGAAGGCGCTCGGCACCACTGACATCGAGATCGTGGCGGTCAACGACCTGACCGACAACGCGACTCTGGCTCACCTGCTCAAGTACGACTCGATCCTGGGTCGCTTGCCGTACGACGTCTCCCTGGACGGCGACGACACGATCGTCGTCGGCGAGCAGCGGATCAAGGCGCTCGCGCACCGCGGCCCCCTGAACGAACTGCCCTGGGGCGAGCTGGGCGTCGACGTCGTCGTCGAGTCCACCGGCATCTTCACCGACGCCGCGAAGGCCAAGGGCCACCTCGAGGCCGGCGCCAAGAAGGTCATCATCTCCGCGCCCGCCAAGGGTGAGGACCTGACCGTGGTCATGGGCGTCAACGACGACCAGTACGACGGCAGCCAGAACATCATCTCCAACGCCTCGTGCACCACCAACTGCCTCGGCCCGATCGCCAAGGTGCTCGACGACGAGTTCGGCATCGTCAAGGGTCTGATGACCACGATCCACGCCTACACCCAGGATCAGAACCTGCAGGATGCCCCGCACAGCGACCTGCGTCGCGCGCGTGCCGCGGCCCTGAACATCGTCCCGACCGGCACCGGTGCGGCCAAGGCCATCGGCCTGGTGCTCCCGCAGCTGCTCGGCAAGCTGGACGGCTACGCCCTGCGCGTGCCGATCCCGACCGGCTCGGTCACCGACCTCACCGCGAACCTGCGCAAGCCGGCCACCGCCGAAGAGATCAACGCCGCGATGAAGGCCGCCGCCGAGGGTCCCCTCAAGGGCATCCTCAAGTACACCGACGCGCCGATCGTCTCCTCGGACATCGTCACCGACCCGCACTCGTCGATCTTCGACTCGGGCCTGACCAAGGTGATCGACGACCAGGTCAAGATCGTCTCCTGGTACGACAACGAGTGGGGCTACTCCAACCGCCTGGCGGACCTCATCGGTCTCGTCGCGAAGTCCCTCTGATACACGTGGCTGTCAAGACGCTGAAGGACCTGCTGGACGCAGGCGTCGCGGGGCGCACCGTGCTGGTGCGCTCGGACCTGAACGTCCCGCTGGACAACGGCACGATCACCGACGCGGGCCGCATCGTCGCCTCCGCGCCGACCATCGGCGCGCTCGCCGAGGCCGGCGCGAAGGTCATCGTGATGGCGCACCTCGGTCGCCCGAAGGGCGAGCCGGACCCGGCGCTCTCGCTGGCACCGGTCGCCGCGAAGCTGGGCGAGGTGCTGGGCCGCAACGTTCAGCTCGCCGGTGACGTGGTCGGTCAGGACGCGCTCGCGCGTTCGGAGGGCCTCACCGATGGGGACGTCCTCCTGCTGGAGAACATCCGCTTCGACCCGCGTGAGACCAGCAAGGACGACGCCGAGCGGGCCTCGCTCGCGAAGGCGCTCGTCGAGCTGGTGGACGGGGACGGCGCGTTCGTCTCCGACGGCTTCGGTGTCGTGCACCGCAAGCAGGCGTCGGTGTACGACGTGGCAGCGCTGCTGCCGCACTACGCCGGCAACCTGGTCGCGGCCGAGGTCGAGGTGCTCGAGAAGCTGACCGCCGACTCGGAGCGTCCGTACGCGGTGGTCCTCGGTGGCTCGAAGGTCTCGGACAAGCTCGCCGTGATCGAGGCGCTCGCCCCCAAGGTGGACACCCTGGTCATCGGTGGCGGCATGTTCTACACCTTCCTGGCCGCGCAGGGCGTCAAGGTCGGCAACTCGCTGTGCGAGGAGTCGATGATCGGCACCTGCAAGGACCTGCTCGAGCGGTTCGCCGACGTGCTGCACATCCCGCTCGACGTGGTGATCGCCGACTCGTTCTCGCCGGATGCGGAGTCGAAGGTCGTCTCGGCCCTCGACATCCCGGACGGCTGGATGGGCCTGGACATCGGACCCGGCTCGACGGAGCGCTTCGCGGCGATCCTCTCGGGCGCGAAGACGGTGTTCTGGAACGGTCCGATGGGTGTGTTCGAGTTCGAGAAGTTCTCGGCCGGCACCAAGGGTGTCGCCGAGGCGATCGTCGAGGCCACCGGCAAGGGCGCGTTCAGCGTCGTCGGCGGCGGCGACTCGGCCGCGGCCGTGCGTCAGCTCGGCCTGCCCGAGGACGGCTTCTCGCACATCTCCACCGGTGGCGGTGCCTCCCTGGAGTACCTGGAGGGCAAGAGCCTTCCCGGCATCGAAGCCCTGGAGGTCTGAGGGATGGCACGCAAGCCACTCATCGCCGGCAACTGGAAGATGAACCTCAACCACCTCGAGGCCATCGCCCTGGTGCAGAAGATCGCGTTCTCGCTGCCGGAGAAGTACTTCGAGAAGGTCGACGTGACGGTGATCCCGCCGTTCACCGACATCCGCAGCGTGCAGACGCTGGTCGAGGGCGACAAGCTCCTGCTCACCTACGGTGCACAGGACGTCTCCGCGCAGGATTCCGGCGCGTACACCGGTGAGATCAGCGGTTCGATGCTGGCCAAGCTCGGCTGCACCTTCGTGGTGGTCGGCCACTCGGAGCGTCGCACCCTGCACGGGGAGACGGACGAGACGGTCCTGGCCAAGACGAAGGCGGCGCTGAAGAACGGGCTCACCCCGATCGTCTGCATCGGCGAGGGCCTCGACATCCGCGAGGCGGGCGAGCACGTGGCCTACAACGTCGCGCAGCTGCGGGGCTCGCTCGCCGGCCTGTCCGCGGACGAGATCTCGAAGATCGTCGTCGCGTACGAGCCGGTGTGGGCCATCGGTACCGGTCGCGTCGCCTCGGCGGCGGACGCGCAGGAGGTGTGCAAGGCGGTCCGCGACGAGCTGGTCGCGCTCGCCTCGGCGGAGGTCGCCGCGGGTGTCCGGGTGCTCTACGGCGGCTCGGTCAACGCCAAGAACGTCGGCGAACTGGTCGCGCAGCCCGACATCGACGGTGGACTGGTCGGCGGTGCCTCGCTCAAGGCCGACGAGTTCGCGACGCTGTCGGCGATCGCGGCGGGCGGCCCGCTGCCGTGATCTGACGGTCGCAGAACGAACGCCGGTGGGCGCGTGGACCTTTCGAGGTCTGCGCGCCCACCGGCGTTTCACGTCTCGGGTCTGTGTGGCTGCTGGAACGTGCGGGAGTCTCCGGCGCGGTGTCCGCTCGTACACGTGACGGGGGTAGACGCCCCGTCGCCGCGGGGTCGATGATGAGAGGTGCGGTTCCCCGATGCCGCGAGGGGCGCAGCGGGCCGTCGACCGGAGGAGCGACGCCATGGCAACTTCCCGCAGAGGAAAGATCGCGGTCGACATTCGTGATTCGGTGCCGGACTGGTCGCCGTACCTTCCGGCCCAGGCCCCCGAGGGCGCCCCGAATGTGCTGGTCATCGCGTGGGACGATGTTGGTTACGGCAGCATGGATGTCTTCGGCGGTCCCATCGAGACCCCCACCATGCGGCGCATCGCCGACGCGGGCGTGCGCTACTCGAACTTCCACACCACGGCGCTGTGTTCTCCCACCCGAGCCTCGCTCCTGACCGGCCGCAACGCCACATCGAACGGCATGGCCACGGTCGCCGAACTCAGCTCCGGGTTCCCCGGAATCTCGACCCACATCCCCTTCGAGAACGGATTCATCTCCGAGGTTCTGGCCGAACGCGGCTGGAACACCTACTGCGTCGGCAAATGGCACCTGACCCCGAGCGAGGAATGCAACATGTCGGCGGTCAAGAGCCGGTGGCCGCTCGGCCGCGGCTTCGAACGCTTCTACGGTTTCCTCGGCGGCGAGTCGAACAGCTGGTACCCCGACCTCGTCTACGACAATCACCCGATCGAGGCACCCGGGACCCCCGAGGACGGCTACCACCTCTCGAAAGACCTGTCCGACAAGTCGATCGAGTTCATCCGCGATGCCAAGGCCGTCGACCCCGACAAACCGTTCTTCATGTACCTGGCCCCGCAGGCGGGGCATGCCCCGCACCACGTCCCCGCGGAATGGGCCGACAGATACAAGGGCAAGTTCGATCAGGGCTACGAGGCCATCCGCCCCGAGATCCTCGCCCGACAGAAGGAACTGGGCCTGTTGCCGGAGGACACCGAGCTGTCGCCGATCAACCCCCACGGGGAGCCGACCGCCACCGGCCCGGACGGTCAGCTCTGGCCGGTACTCGACACCGTTCGGCCGTGGGACTCGCTCACCGCCGATGAGCAGCGCCTGTTCATCCGCATGGCCGAGGTGTTCGCCGGGTTCATCTCCTACGCCGACGATCAGCTCGGCCGGGTGATCGACTTCCTCGACGAATCGGGCGAACTCGACAACACCCTGCTCATCGTGATCTCCGACAACGGCGCCAGCGGCGAGGGCGGCCCGAACGGTTCGTTCAACGAATGGCGATTCTTCAACGGCGTCGCCGACACCACCGAGGTGACGCTGCCGCACCTCGACGAACTCGGCGGCCCCGCCTCGTACAACCACTACAACACCGGATGGGCATGGGCGTTCGACACCCCGTTCCCGTATTGGAAGCGGTGGGCCGGGTACGAGGGCGGCATCGCCGACATGTGCATGGTGTCCTGGCCGGCGAAGCTGCAGCCCCGCACCGAACCGCTGCACCAGTACATTCACGCGGTCGACGTCGTCCCCACCGTCTACGAACTCCTCGGAATCGAACCGCCCGCGGTGCTGAAGGGCTACACGCAGAGCCCGATCGAGGGCGAGAGTTTCGCCGCGACGTTGACCGACCCCGCCGCTCCGGGGAAGGAGACCCAGTTCTACGCGATGCTCGGCCAGCGGTCGCTGTACCACGAGGGATGGCTCGCGTGTTCGCTGCACCCGCCGATCTCCGGCTGGGGCAACTTCGGCCACGACGTCTGGGAGCTCTACCACCTCGACGAGGACCGGGCGCAACTCCACAACCTCGCCGACACCGAACCGCAACGCCTCGCCGAGATGAAGGAACTCTGGTTCTACTACGCGGGCATCTTCAACGGCCTCCCGCTGGACGACCGCAACGCCCTCGAACAGGTACTCGCCGACCGCCCGCGCCCCGGCAAGAGCCGCGACCGCTACGTCTACTACCCGAACTGCGCGGACGTCCCCGAAACCGCGGGGGCCTCGATCACCGGCCGTTCCTACACCGTCGCGGCGGGTGTCCACGTGGACACCCGCGACGCGGAGGGCGTGCTCTACGCGCACGGCGGCGTGGCAGGCGGACACAGCCTGTACGTCAAGGACCACCGACTCCGCTACACGTTCAACTGGCTCGGTACCCGTGTCGAAGACGTCGCCGCCGATCGCGACATCACCCCCGGCGATCACGTGTGTACCGCCGAATTCACAGTCAAGGGCCCGAACGAGGACCCGACCATGCCTGGATTCGCCGGCACCCTCGACCTCTACGTCGACGACCAGCAGGTGGCCAGCGGCGAGATCGTCACCCAGCCGGGAGTGTTCTGTCTCGTCGGCGACGGTATCTGTGTCGRACGCGACAGCGCCTCCCCGGTCAACGCCGACTACACGGCACCGTTCCCGTTCACCGGCGGCACCATCGACAAGGTTGTCGTCGACGTCTCCGGGCAACGATACGTCGACCACGAGGCGCAGGTCCGGGGCTGGTTCATGATCGACTAGCACCCGAGTTCGCCGGGCATGCCCGACCCTCCGGATTGTGTGCGTACTGTCGGTTACACACAATCGTGGAGGTGGGTGTCGTGAAGTTCGAGGAGATTCCCGTGGTCAAGAAGGCCGGCGTGCAGATGTTGAAAGCACACCAGTGGATCTACGAGCGCACCGACGGCCGGATCGGTCACCGCCTCCTGGGGGTGCCCTGCCTGCTGCTGGACACGGTCGGCGCGAAGACCGGGCAGCCGCGGGTCAGCAGCCTCACCTACGTCCGGGACGGGCAGGACTACGTGGTGGTCGCGTCCAACGGCGGCGCTCCGCGGTCGCCGGGCTGGTACTTCAACCTGAGGAAGCGGCCCGAGACCCGGATTCGCGTCGGCACCAAGGGGATTGCCGTCACCGCGCGGATGCTCGGTCCGGGGGACGCCGACTACGCCCGACTGTTCGCCGCCGCCGACGCGAACAACGGCGATCGGTACAGCGGCTACCAGCGGCACACCGCGCGGCCGATCCCGATCGTGGTGCTGTCGCCGCGGCAGTGACCTGCGGACGCATCTCCGTAATCGATACATTTCTGTATCCGATACGTTAGTGTATCCATGTGAACGATGTCACAGGGCGCCCGGTCAGCGTGCGCCGCGCGCGCACGCGCGACCGGCTGCTCGACGCCGCACTCGACGTGTTCGCCGAGGAGGGCTTCGGCCGCTCCACCGTCGAACAGGTCTGTGAGCGTGCGGGCTTCAGCCGTGGCGCCTTCTACTCCAACTTCGACTCCCTCGACCAGCTCTTCCTGGCCATGTGGGAGCGGCAGTCGAGCCGACTGCTCGGCGGTATCGCGGCCGCCATCGCGGAGGCGTCGCCGCCGCCCGGCTCCCGGGATCTCGAACGGTCCGCACGCCGGATTCTCGGGGTGATCCCGGTCGAGGACCGCTGGTACCGGGTGTCGGCGGAGTTCACCGCGCACGCGCTGCGGAACCCCTCGCTGCGCGCCGTGGTGGCCGCGCGGGAGTCGGCGATCCTCGCGGCCCTGATGCCGATCGTCGAGACGGAACTGGCCGCCGCCGGCCGCCGCGTCACCGACCCCGTCGCGCTCGGGCGCGCACTGGTTGCCGTCCACGACGGAACGTCCGTGCAGATCCTCCTGGAACCGGACGACGAACAGATTGTCAGCGCGCGCACACAACTGTTCGTGTGCGTGCTCCGTAGCTACAGCGAGAGTGTGTGAGGTGGACATGGCTGCAGATGCCGACGTCATCGTGGTGGGGGCCGGGCTCGCGGGCCTGGTGGCGACCTACGAACTGGTCCAGGCCGGCCGAAAGGTGCTGGTGGTCGACCAGGAGAACGCCGACAACCTTGGCGGACAGGCATTCTGGTCGCTGGGCGGACTGTTTCTCGTCGACAGCCCCGAGCAGCGCCGGATGGGGATCAAGGACTCCTACGAGCTGGCGCTGCAGGACTGGCTCGGCAGTGCCGGGTTCGACCGCGAGCGCGAGGACCACTGGGGCCGGCAGTGGGCGCAGGCCTATGTGCAGTTCGCGGCCGGCGAGAAGCGCTCCTACCTGCACGATCTCGGCCTCAAGGTGATGCCGAACGTCGGCTGGGCGGAGCGCGGCTCGGGGCTCGCCACCGGGCACGGCAACTCGGTGCCCCGCTTCCACATCACCTGGGGTACGGGGCCGGAGGTGGTTCGGGTGTTCCGTGAGCCGGTGCTCGCGGCCGCCGCACGGGGTCTGGTCACGTTCAAGTACCGGCACCAGGTGGACGAGCTGATCGTCGAGGACGGGGCCGCGGTGGGTGTCCGGGGCACCGTCCTCGCGCCGTCCACCGAGCCGCGCGGGGTCAAGTCCAACCGCACCCCGGCGGGGGAGTTCGAGTTGCGCGCGCAGGCGGTGATCGTGACGTCCGGCGGCATCGGCGGCAACCAGGAACTGGTCAAGCAGAACTGGCCGGTGGAACGGCTCGGCCCGGTCCCGAAGCGGATGATCACCGGGGTGCCGGCCCACGTGGACGGCCGGATGCTCGGCATCACGGAGGAGGCGGGCGGCAACATCGTCAACCGGGACCGCATGTGGCACTACACCGAGGGCATCGTCAACTGGGACCCGATCTGGCCGAACCATGCCATCCGGATCATTCCCGGCCCGTCGTCGCTGTGGCTGGACGCGACCGGCAACCGTCTCCCGGTGCCGCTCTTCCCGGGCTTCGACACCCTCGCCACCCTCAAGCACATCGTCGGTACCGGGCACGACCACACCTGGTACATCCTGACCCAGTCGATCATCGAGAAGGAGTTCGCGCTCTCGGGTTCGGAGCAGAACCCGGACATGACCGGCAAGGACCTCAAGCTGCTGCTGGGCCGGGTGAAGAAGGGCGCGACCGGCCCGGTCGAGGCGTTCAAGCAGCACGGCGAGGACTTCGTGGTCCGCGACAACCTGCGCGACCTGGTCGACGGCATGAACGCGATCAACCCGGGCCCGCCGCTGGACTTCGAGCAGGTCGAACGGGAGGTCGTGGCGCGCGACCGGGAGGTGGACAACGCCTACTCCAAGGACATGCAGCTGATGGCGATCAAGAACGCGCGCGCCTACACCCCGGACAAGATCATCCGGGTGGCCAAGCCGCACAAGCTGCAGGACCCCGCGCACGGGCCGATGATCGCGGTGCGGCTGAACCTGCTGACCCGCAAGACCCTCGGCGGCCTGGAGACCAACCTGGACTCGCAGGTGATCCGGCCGGACGGCAGCACCTTCGACGGCCTGTACGCGGCCGGCGAGGTCGCCGGGTTCGGCGGCGGCGGTGTGCACGGGTACAACGCGCTCGAGGGCACCTTCCTGGGCGGCTGCATCTTCTCCGGCCGGGCCGCGGGCCGGGCGCTCGCCCGAGACCTGGGCTAGGCGCTGCGCACTCGTGCGCGCTTTCCGTCCCCAGGGGGCGTGAAGCGCGCACGAGTGGCGGAGCCGCCTGTCAGCCGACCAGCTTGGCCTTCAGCTTCGCGATGGTGTCGGCGCTCAGACCCAGGCCGTCGGTCAGGTACTTGTCCATCGTGCCGTAGGTCGCGGTCATCTCGTCCAGGCCGGCCTGCAGGAAGCTCTCCTCGACGGTCACCAGCGGGATGAAGTTGACGTACTTGTCGCCGAATGCGGCCTTGAGGCCCGCGGTGTTCTTGGCGATCGAGTCCTTGGCGTACTCGTTGGTGAGCAGGTAGTCGTCCATGATCGTCTTCTGGTCGACGCCCGCGAGGGTGAGCAGGACGGCGGACGTCCAGCCGGTGCGGTCCTTGCCCGCGGTGCAGTGGAACACCTGGCCGCCGCCGTCGGTGTTGGCCAGGTCGGTGAACAGTTCCGCGAACTTTGCCTTCTCGACCGCGCCGCTGACGAAGGCCACGTTCATGTCCTGCATCATCTTGCGGGCGTCGTCGGGCGAGTTGATCTTGCCGAGCATCTCGTTGATGTTGCCGGACAGGATCGGGATGCGCTTGTACGTCACGCCGGCCGGGAGCACGTCCTTCTTGCTCGCGACCTCGTCGTCGGTGCGCAGGTCGTAGACGGTGGAGAGGCCGAGGGCGGTGAGGGTGGCCATGTCCGCCTCGTTCGGCACGATCGCGTTCGCCCGGTAGAAGACGCCCTTGTTCACGTGCGCGCCGTCGGCGGTGGCGTAGCCCGCGCCGGTCCCGGCGACGTCCCGGAAGTTGTCGATGCTCGCGAGCCGCGGTGCGTCGGGGGCCRGGGCCTCGGAGCTGCCGAGCGCGGCAGAGCCCGTGTCGAACAGCGAGGCCAGCGCCGGCGGGACGGCCGGCTCGGCCTGGGCCAGCCCGGCGCCGCCCACCCCGGTGAGCAGCGCGGTACTGGCGACCATGAGCACGCCGGCGATCCTGGAACTGTGTCGTGACATTGAGTGGGCCTTCCGATGATGTGGCTAGTCCTGTCGGGACGGGAAGGTAGCCACCGGGGCGACGGACTGTCACGGGGAATGTCCGGTTTCTCCCGCTCAGCGAGCACAAATCGTGCCCGTCACGGCCAGTTGCCGATGTGTGCCTGATTGTGGGGCCGAGACTGTAGGCTGGGACAGCTTGTGGCCATATCCGTCATGCGAAGGGCAGAGTACAGCCGAAATGAAACTGTTCCTGGACATCCTGCTGGTGATCACCAGCCTGCTGCTCATCCTCCTGGTGCTGCTGCACCGCGGCAAGGGTGGTGGCCTGTCCAGCCTCTTCGGTGGTGGCGTGCAGTCCAGCCTCTCCGGTTCCAGCGTCGTCGAGAAGAACCTCGACCGGATGACGGTCTTCACGGCCGCCATCTGGCTCATCGCGATCCTCGGCATCGGCCTGGAGATCAAGTTCAGCTGACCGCAGTGACCCTCACCGGTGTCGGCGTCCGGCCCCGCTCACGCTGCACCGGCGGCGGCGGACGCCGATACTGAGGCGATGACCCGGCCGTCGTCGCAGGAACTGCCACCCGACCCGCCCCGCGAGGCGACGGAACCGCTCCGCGAGGACATTCGGCTGCTCGGCGGTCTGCTCGGCGACGTCGTCCGGGAGCAGGCCGGCGAGGCGGTGTTCGACCTGGTCGAACGCGCCCGAGTCGGGTCGTTCCGCGTCCGTCGTTCGGAGATCGACCGCGCCGAGCTGGCCGCGTTGTTCGCGGACCTCGGCGTCGACACGGCGATCCCGGTGATCCGGGCGTTCAGTCACTTCGCGTTGCTCGCGAACCTGGCCGAGGACCTGCACCGGGAGCGACGCCGCGCGATCCACGTCCGGGCCGGCGAGCCGCCGCAGGACAGCAGCCTGGCCGCGACCTACCGCAAGCTCGACGCCGCGCACCTCGACTCGGCGGTGGTGGCGCGCGCACTCGACGGCGCGCTGGTGGCGCCGGTGATCACCGCGCACCCCACCGAGACCCGGCGGCGCACCGTCTTCGAGACGCAGAGCCGGATCACCGAGCTGATGCGGCTGCGTGAACGCACCGAACTCGACGCCGCCGAGAGCGCCGACGTCGAGCGTGCGCTGCGTCGCCAGATTCTCACGCTGTGGCAGACGGCGCTGATCCGGTTGTCCCGGTTGCGGATTCAGGACGAGATCGAGGTGGGCCTGCGGTACTACGACGCCGCCCTGTTCGAGGCGGTGCCGCGGATCAACGCGGAACTGCGGGCCGCGTTGCGCTCGCGGTGGCCCGACGCGGACCTGCTGCCGGAGCCGATGCTGCGGACCGGGTCGTGGATCGGCGGGGACCGCGACGGCAACCCGTACGTGACCGCCGAGGTGGTGCGCCGGGCCACCCGCCGCGCGGCCGCCACCGCGCTCGGCCGCCACCTGCGCGAACTCGAGTCCCTGGAGCGGGAACTGTCGATGTCCGAGCGGCTGGTCACGGTGTCGTCGGAGCTGACCGACCTGGCGGGCGCGTCCGGCGACGAGTCGGCCTTCCGCTTCGACGAACCGTACCGACGGGCGGTGCGCGGGATCCGCGGCCGGACCAGCGCCACGGCGCGCCGAATCCTCGGCGGCGACGCCGCGTCGCTGCCGTCCCTCCTGCCCGAGCCGCGACTCGCCCCGTACATGGCACCCGCCGAACTGCTCGCCGACCTGGCCGTGGTGGACGCCTCCCTGCGCGGTCACGGCGACGCACTGCTCGCCGACGACCGGCTGGCTTTCCTGCGGGAGTCGGTGCAGGCGTTCGGCTTTCACCTCTCCGGCCTGGACATGCGGCAAAACTCGGAGGTCCACGAGAGGGTGGTGGCGGAGCTGCTGGCGTGGTCGGGCACGCACCCGGACTACCTGGGGTTGGCGGAACCGGACCGGGTGGCGCTGCTCTCCGGCGAACTGCGGAGCAGGCGCCCGCTGACGCGGCCCGACGCGGTGCTGGGGGAGTTGGCCGCCTCGGAGCTCGCGATCCTGGCGGCCGGCGCGCAGGCGGTCCGGGACATCGGACCGGGCGCGGTGCCGAACTACGTCATCAGCATGTGCACCTCGGTGAGCGACCTGCTGGAGGCGGCGGTCCTGCTCAAGGAGGTGGGCCTGGTGGTGCCGGGGGACTCGACCGCCGCGCCGTCCGCCGCGGTGGACATCGTGCCGCTGTTCGAGACGATCGAGGACCTGCGCGGCGGCGCCGCGACCCTGACGGCGGCGCTGGACGTGCCCGTCTACCGGGAACTGGTGAAGGCCCGCGGCTGGCGTCAGGAGGTGATGCTCGGCTACTCCGACTCCAACAAGGACGGCGGATACCTGGCCGCGAACTGGGCGCTGTACCGCGCCGAGCTGGACCTGGTCGAGGCGGCCAGGGCCGAGGGGCTGCGGCTGCGACTGTTCCACGGCCGGGGCGGCACGGTCGGTCGCGGCGGCGGACCCAGCTACGAGGCGATCCTGGCGCAGCCGCCCGGCGCGGTGGCGGGCTCGCTGCGGATCACCGAGCAGGGCGAGGTGATCGCCGCCAAGTATGCCGAACCCCGTCTGGCGCACCGGAACCTGGAGACGCTGCTGGCCGCCACCCTGGAATCGACGCTGCTCGACGTCGAGGGGCTGGGCGACGATGCCGAACCCGCATACCGGCTGCTCGACGAGCTGGCGGAGCGGGCCCGGGTGGCCTACAGCGACCTGGTGCACGAGACGCCGGGGTTCGTCGAGTACTTCACGACGTCGACCCCGGTCGCGGAGATCGGCGCGCTCAACATCGGCAGCCGTCCGGCCTCGCGCAAGCCCACCGAGTCCATCGCGGACCTGCGGGCGATCCCGTGGGTGCTGTCCTGGAGTCAGTCCCGGGTGATGCTGCCCGGCTGGTACGGCACCGGCGCGGCGTTCGAGGACTGGGTGGACGGGGACCCGGAGCGGCTGGCCCGGCTCACCGACCTGTACCAACGGTGGCCGTTCTTCCGGACCGTGCTCTCGAACATGGCGATGGTGATGGCGAAGGCGGACATGGGTCTGGCCGCACGGTACTCGGAACTGGTGCCGGACCCCGAACTGCGCGAACGGGTGTTCGGCAAGATCACCACCGAGTACGCGCGGACGGTGGAGATGTGCATGGCCGTCACCGGCAGTGACGACCTGCTGGCCGACAACCCGGCGGTCAAACGGTCCGCGCACAACCGGTTCCCGTACCTCGAACCGCTCAACCACCTGCAGGTGGAGCTGCTGCGCCGGTACCGGGCCGGCGACGACAGCGACCAGGTGCGGCGCGGGATCCAGCTGACGATGAACGCGCTCGCGACCGCGCTGCGGAACAGCGGCTAGGGCCAACAGCGGCTAGGACGATATATTGACTTATGTCGAAGAGGTGGCATGCTTGGGACGTACCTAATTCGACATATGTCACATACATGGAGGCTGTCATGTCACGCGCCCAGCTCGCACTCAACGTCGACGACCTGGAGGCGGCAGTCGCGTTCTACTCGAAGCTGTTCGGGACCGAACCGGCGAAGCTGAAGCCGGGCTATGCGAACTTCGCGATCGCGGAACCGCCGCTGAAGCTGGTGTTGCTCGAGAACCCCGGCAAGGGCGGCACGATCAACCACCTCGGCGTCGAGGTCGAGTCGTCCACGAAGGTGCACGAGGAGATCGCACGTCTGACCGGCGAGGGCCTGTTCACCGACGAGGAGATCGGCACGACCTGTTGCTTCGCCACCCAGGACAAGGTGTGGGTGACCGGTCCGGCCGGGGAGAAGTGGGAGATCTACACGGTGCTCGCCGATTCGGAGACCTTCGGGTCGAGCCCGCAGCACCTCGATCTCCTGGCCGCCGAGGAGGGCGGTGTCTGCTGCGGCACGGCATCGGCAACCGATCCGGCGTCCGAGGAGTCGACGGCACCGGCCGGTCCGTCCTGCTGCTGACGTCGACCGTTGGCGAGTGACTGTCGGCCGACCGAAACGGTCGGCCGACAGTCGTCGTCAGGCGGTGGTCGGAAAGAGTTCGGCGACGAGCGCCTCGACCCGGTCGCGGATCTCGTCGCGGATCGGGCGGACGGCGTCGACGCCCCTGCCCGCCGGGTCCTCGAGCGCCCAGTCCCGGTAGCTGACGCTCAGACGAGCCGTACCGCCGGGCGGTGCGCGGGGTGCGCGGCCGGACCGGCGCCACGGCGCGCCGAATCCTGGCCGACGACGCCGCGTCGCTGACGTCCCTGCTGTCCGAGCCGCGCCCCGCGCCGTACCTGGCGCCCGCCGGCCCGTCCGTCACAAAACTGTGAGGAATGTCATATTCTGTGCTCGGCCCAGTGGTGCGAATGGGGCGCAAGAGTCAGAACGGGGTCAATGAAACTGATGGGTTCTCGAAATTCGACCGATAGCTTCATCCGATAGTCGATGGTCATGCCGGGCCGCGGAACGACGGCCGTTGAGCGCTGTACTAAAGCCGCCCTACCAGGATAGTCTCCGAGCCCGCCTGGGCATTTTGCTGACGGCGCGTTCATCGGTCACGGTGCGGGGGTCGGAGTCCGGGAGTTGGCGTGTGTGCAGTCGTGTCAGGCCTTGGAGCAGTGAGCTCAAATGATCAGAAAGTGAGCTCGAATGACTAGGAGTGAGCCGAGGCTGGCCAACCGGCTGTTGAACATCGGTCTGCGATGGAAGGTCGCCGCGGTGCTCGCCGTGCCGGTTACCGCGGCCGTGGTGCTGGGCGGTCTCCGGGTGGAGAACGAAATCACCACCGCGGCGAATTTCAGTTCCGCTGCAGAACAGGTCGCCGAGATCCCGGCCATCGTCGAGGTCGGTACCGCACTCGGCACCGCCTCGGCGGCGGTGGGCACCGGGACGATGACGGCCCAGGACATCCAGGCGGTCAAGGACGGCGTGGCAGCCGCTCGCCCCGCGGTCGGGAACCCGGCGCTCAGCCCGGCGGTGAGCACAGACCTCGACCGGGCCCTGACGACGGTCGAACAACTGACGGAAGAGATCGAGTCGCGTACGACTTCTCCGGACCTTCCGAAGCGAACCACAGACGTCCGCGCGCAGCTGGCTGGGATCATCGACGAGATCCTGGAACCGATCGAAGATCCAGATGTCATTTCCGCTCACAGCCGATTGACCGGCTCCTGGTCCGCGCAGCGGCGCCTTGCCGACCAGGTCACCGGTGCTCTCACGCTTCTCAAGGACCCGAATGCCCCGCTCACCAACCTGGTGACCGCGGCGGGCGCCGAACTGGCGATGATCGACTTTCTGGCCGGCCAGTTCCCGACGGTGGACAGCCAGATCGACGTGCTCCGCGATGGCGTCACCTACCGCGTCGGCGCGATCGAAAAAGCTGCGGGTGGCCCGTTGCCGATGCTCGAACTTCGTCAGTCCCTCATCGAGAGTCGCGACATCTACGGTGCGCTGATCGACGAGTCCTCGAGGGACATCGTGAGTACCGTTGACCAGCGTGCCGAGGCGGCACGGGCCGCGGCGCTACGCGACGGCCTCCTCGTGCTCACGACACTGTTGGCCACGGTGGTCCTCGGGCTGCTGGTGGCACAGTCGTTGGTCCATCCGATCCGACGGCTGCAGCAGAGCGCGCTGCAGGTCGCCAACCACGACCTGCCCGACGCCATCGAGCGGATCAAGGTCGGCGACAGCTCCGCGGTCACCGACTTCGAGCCGATCCCGGTGCACACCACCGAGGAGATCGGCACGCTCGCCCGCGCTGTCGACGACATGCACGGTCAGGCGCTCAAGCTCGCCGGCGAGCAGGCGCAGTTGCGGCTGCAGATCGGTGACATGTTCGAGACGCTCGCCCGGCGCAGCAAGCTGCTGGTCGACCAGCAGCTCGGTCTGATCGAGAACCTCGAGTTCGAGGAGAAGGACCCCACGCGGCTCGAGAGCCTGTTCCGGCTCGACCACCTCGCGGCCCGTATGCGTCGAAACGGCGACAACCTGCTGATCCTCTCGGGTACCCGTACCCGCCGCGGCCACTCCGAGCCCGTCCAGGTCGGTGACGTGCTGCGCGCAGCGATGTCCGAGGTCGAGGACTACCAGCGGGTGGAGGTCGGCTCCCCGCCGCAGGGCGCGATCGCGGGTACCGTCGCCACGGACATCGTGCACCTGCTGGCCGAACTGCTGGACAACTCGCTGCGCGCCTCACCGCCCGAGTCCAGGGTGACGTTCAACTTCGACCGCGCCGTCGACGGCGGCCTGTTGCTCGAGATCTCCGACATGGGCATCGGCATCCCGCCGGCCGAGATGGTCGCGATCAACCAGCGGCTGACCGTGGGCGGCGAGGTCAGTGCCGAGACGGCCCGCCACATGGGGCTGTTCGTCGTCAGCGAGCTCGCCACGCAGCACGGCCTGACCGTCCGGATGCGCCCGACCTTCGACACCGTCCGGAACCAGGGCGTCACCACGAGCGTGCACATTCCGCGCACCGTGATGGTCTCGCCGTTGGCGCTGGCCATGACCGGCCCGCAGTCTGCGCTGGAGACTCACGACGACGCGACGGCCGCTCAGCAGTGGGCTCCCGCGCCGATGCGGCAGATGCCCGAGCCCATCGCCCCGGTCTCCGTCACCGTGGGTCCGGGTCCGATCACCCTGTCGCAGGATGGCGCGGCCCCGGCGCCCGAGCCGCCACAGCCTGTCGCGGGATCGTCGTTGCCGCAACGTAACCCGGGCGCTGCGGCGGGGTTCACGGAGCGACCCACTCCGGCCCCGATCGCATCGCTTCCGCGGCGCACACCCGGCGCCACTCCCGGGTTGCCGCAGCGAACCGACACGGTCGCGCCGGCGCCCGTGCAGAGCCCCGTGCAGACTCCCGTGCCGACCCCGGCGCCGGAACCGGTCGTCGCGCCGGCGCCCGCGGCCGGACCGCCCACCGACGAACCGGGTGTGTCGAGGCGGCACCGCTATCGCCTGAACTCGGAGAAGACGGCGTCGTTCTTCGCGGCCCGGCCGCGGACGGAGGAGCCGCCGGCGCTGCTCTCCACCGAGACGACACCGATCTTCATGGGGATGGTCTCGGACTGGCTGACCGACCCCACCGATGCCGAGGTGAGCCCGGCCTGGAAGTCCGCCGCGGACGTAGGCTGGGACGCCGC
>NZ_JBFUJP010000098.1:0-16577 GCF_056401315.1 Rhodococcus sp. P4_F5
CCCCGGTGCTGGCGATGCTGCGGACCCTCCTCGCGGAGGGCCACGACGGCCCGATCGCGTTCCTGCACTACGCCCGCACCGCCGGCGACGTCGCCTACCTGCCGGAGCTGACGGCCCTGGCCGGCCGGCACGCCAACCTCACGCTCGGGCTCGTGTACACCGGCGACGGCGGCGGGGGAGACCTGCGCGGACACTTCGGGCCCGCGCACCTCGACGCCGTCGCGCCGTGGGCCGGCCGGGCCCAGACCTACCTGTGCGGGCCGGCCGCGCTGATGCGCTCGGTGCGCGAACTCTACGACGGCCGTGGGCTCGCCGACCGGCTGCACAGCGAGGAGTTCACGATCGGGCCGGCCGCGGCCGACGCGGACGCCACCGGCGAGCTGACCTTCGCCGCGTCCGGCGTCAGCGCCCCGAACTCGGGCGCCAGCCTGCTCGAGCAGGCCGAGTCGGCTGGCCTGAACCCGGACTTCGGCTGCCGGATGGGCATCTGCTTCACCTGCACCACGGTCAAGACCAGCGGATGCACCCGAAACCTGCGGACCGGCGAGGTCGACGCCGACCCGGACCGGCCGATCCAACTGTGCATCTCGGCAGCGGTCGGCGACGTCAGCCTCGACCTCTGAGCCCCACGCCACGAAACTTCGTCGAATCGTCAGGAGAAGTCCAATGCTCGGTCTGTCCATCCGCACGCTGCCGTTCCTGGGCGGCGGCAAGTCCGACACCGGCACGCCCGACGGGCCGGTTGTACTCAGCTACGACCAGGTCGAGGAGATCGGCCGCGAACTCGACGAACTGCGCGCCCGCGTCGTCGCCGACCTCGGCGCCGCGGACCGCGAGTACATCTACAAGGTGATCAAGGCGCAGCGCGGCTTCGAGGTCGCCGGCCGGGGCCTGATGTACCTCGGCTTCCTGCCGCCGTTCTGGCTCGCCGCCGTGGGCGCGCTCGGGATCTCCAAGATCCTCGACAACATGGAGATCGGGCACAACGTCATGCACGGCCAGTACGACTGGATGCGCGAGCCCGGGCTCAACTCCCGGGTGTTCGAGTGGGACACCGTCTGCCCGGCCGACCAGTGGCGGCACTCGCACAACTACATGCACCACACGTACACCAACATCGTCGGCCGCGACCGGGACATCGGGTACGGCATCCTGCGGATGGACGAGGGGCAGAAGTGGAACCCCTACTACCTGGGGAACCCGGTCTACGCGTTCGCGCTGATGACGTTCTTCGAGTGGGGCGTCATGCTGCACGACCTCGAGGTGGAGAACATCGTGAGCGGCAAGCGGTCCTGGTACGACGTGAAGCCGCTGCTGCAGGGGATGTGGCGCAAGGCCGGCCGCCAGGTGCTCAAGGACTACGTGCTGTTCCCGGCGCTGACCGGCCCGCTCTTCGTCAGCACCCTGCTCGGCAATGCCGCCGCGAACCTGGTGCGCAACGTGTGGACCTACTCGATCATCTTCTGCGGTCACTTCCCGACGGGGGTGCAGACCTTCAGCGAGGACGAGACCGCCGACGAGACGCGGGGTCAGTGGTACGTGCGGCAGATGCTCGGCAGCGCCAACATCGAGGGCAGCCCGCTGTTCCACGTCATGTCCGGAAACCTCTCCCACCAGATCGAGCACCACCTGTTCCCCGACGTGCCCGCGCACCGGTACCCGGAGATGGCGCCGCAGGTCCGGGCGCTGTGCGCCAAGCACGGCCTGCCCTACAACACCGGCGGCTTCTTCAAGCAGATCGGATCGGTGTGGGGCAAGATCTTCGCCCTGGCCCTGCCGCCGTTCATCACCGGTCCTGGACGTCCGCCCGGTGTTATCGTCGAGCGCCAGAAGGCCACCGTCTGAGGGGGATCAGAAATGGAACACCGAATCGGGATCGACTTCGAGTTGGGCAAGGACACCGTCCAGGAGCTGGCAGAGTCCGGCGCCGAACGGGTCGGGAACATCGCGGTGATCATCGCCGGTGCCGTCCGGGACGTGACCCGCGAGATCGGCGACTGGATCACCGACGGCCTCGAGATGCGGGAGGCCGCCGCGAAGGCGAAGGCAGACCGCGAATCGGCGGCAGGCGACGGCGCGACCGGCGAGTAGCGGCGTCGATCCACGACATCCGGCGGGTTCGGGTGGTCCGCGCGTGAGCGCGGTTACATCGCGCGCGATAATTGTCTGTGTCGACCGAGGTGTCGGCGGGCGCGCCGTCGCGTGCCCCAGCGAGCGTGGAGGCAGAGAGTTCGATGAGCGAGACCGTGCAGGTCGGAGACCTGGTGCACATTTCCGACACGGCTGGAACCTGGGCGGTCGAGGAGGTCCGGTCCGGCATTGCCCTGCTGCGTGACGGCGAGGACCGCCGGATCTCGTCGCGGCTGTCCAAGCTGACGGTGGTACGCAAGGGCGCGTCGAACTGACGGCGCTCGCCCCTGCGCACCCCGCCGGGTGGTCAGTGCGTCATGGTGTGGCCATGAATTCCTGAACCGCGACCTTCGCGTTCGGGTTGCCCTCGTCGATGCCGATGATGGCGCCGACGCCTGCGCCCACGACGTTGCCGATCATGCAGCCGGCCATGAAGTTCGGGAAGATCGACACGCAGCCGACGAGCATGCCGACGACCGAGCCGACCATCATCTTCTGCTGACCGCCGTTGGCCCAGCCGATGCTGACCTCGTCCGCCGCGTGCTGGAAGGCCTCCTGCTTGGCCTGGTTCTCCGGCCAGGCCTGGTCCGCGATCATCGTGGTCACCTGCGAAGCGTCGGGGACCGCGGGGATTCCGGGGACCGCGGGCGGTCCGGGGACCGCCGGTGGTCCGGGGATCGTGGGCAGCGGGGGCAGTCCGGGGATCGCGGGGAGCCCGGGCAGCGCCGGATCCGCGACCGTGAACTGCGGCAGCGGCGGCAGCGGCGGCAGTTGAGGTGGCGGCGGCAGCGCCGGAAGCGCGGGCATTTCGGGAAGACCCGGCAGGATCGGCTGCGCGCCGGCGGTGCCCGAGCCCGCGGCGACGGCGGCGAAGACGAGCACGGGCATGACAAGAGCCTTGGCCATTTTCATGGCAATCCCCAATGGTGAACTCGACGATGGACCTCGTATCGGCGGCCCGGTCGGGGGCCACTCGACGGCAGTGCCGCAGCTCGCGCGGCGTCGTATCGCGGTTGATGCGTACTCCCGCTGCGCCTGCTGATCGCGCACGGGTTCTCGTGGGAGGTGTTGCAGCCCGGGTGTTTCAGGCCCAGGCCCCCGGCTGGTTCCATGTAGCGCTCCTCGAGAGGTCGCCAAATGCCTGACTGACTCTACCGCGGGAGCGGCGCCCCTATACAGGAAACGAACGGCTGGAGCGGGAGCGACACGCAGGTAACGCAGGGGGTGAATGTGACGAAAGGGACATGAGGGACGACGAGTCGAGGGATGGGGAACGGGTGGACGAGGCGATGACACGGCCGTGGTGGCGCAGGCCGGCCTTCTGGACGAACACACTGGTGGTGGTGTCGATCGTGGCGGTCGGGGTGGTGGTCGCCGGGTTGACGCGTCCGCCGGAGCGGCCGGCCGAGGACCCGCGGGCGGCCGCGGCGGACTACCGCACGCCGCCGGTGCGGTACCCGGCGCAGATTCCCGGCTGCGACGCGGTCGAGCCCCCGTCCACAATGGAGTGGGCGGCCTACTCGAGCTTCGGGGAGCAGACGTACGACAATCCCCGTGAGCCGTGGTTCTCCGGGCCCAAGGCGACGGCGATGGCGCGGGCGCTGGCCGCGGCGTTGCCGCCGGACGCGGAGGTGGACCTCGCGAGGCCGCTGGTGTTCGATCCGATCGCCGACTTCGGCGGGGACGATCGGGACGACGTCCCCGGCTGGACCTCGCTCTGGACCAACCTCGACCGCGGATCCGAGCCCGGCGAGTTCAACGTGCAGGTGGCCAACTGGAACCGTGCCGTGCCGACCTGTGTGGCAGGCGATCTCGTCCGCCGCGTCGCCGGGCCCGACGGCACCGTCGTCGACCTGCAGGAGACCTGGTACCAGGTCGGCCCGTTCCGGACGTTCGGCCGGTCGGCGACGGGCTACCTGCCCGACGGGTCGTCCGTGCTCGCTCAGGTCAGCGACCAGGTGGCGGTGGGGAGCGACGGGGAGCCGGAGGCCGCGGCGGAGTTCCCGCTGACCCTCGACGAGCTGACCGCGATCGTGACCGCCCCCGGGCTGCGGGTCACCGCGCCGGTGCCGCCGGGCACCCCGGCGCCGCGGGAGAGTTGCAGCGCCGACTCCGAGGCCTCCGGTCGGGAACTGACCCGGGAGGACCTCGCCCGCCTGGGCGGCGCGCTCGACGCCTCGTGGCGGGCCGGCGCGCCCGCCGGCGTCACCCTCGACGGGACCCTCGACGCCTTGCAGCTCGGCGGGGCCGGCCGCAACGCGGTCTGCGTCGAGGTCGGGACCGCCGGGCCGGGCGGTCCCGGGGCGCTGACCGTCGGGATCGGCGGCGGTCACAGGCCGCCCGTCCCGCTCGATCCGTACGACCCGGCGGCGGAGCACGACCGCACCGAGATCCGTTCGCTCCCGGACGGTTCGGTCAGCGCCCGGACCGGACCGAGCGGCCAGTTCGGCAGCTACCGCCAGGTGGCCGTCACCCGGCCGTCCGGCACCCGGGTCTCGGTGAGCTGGCGCGGGCCCGAGTTGCCGACGTTCGAGCAACTCGAATCCTTGGCCGTCGCACCGGGTCTGGACCTGTCGTGACGAGGGAGACGCGGAACCTGATCGTCGCGGCGGTGGTCGCCGTCGTCACCGTGACAGCGGCCCTGGTGGTGCTCGGCCGGGACCAGCCGCCCGGTGGGGCCGCCCCGTCGTTCACCGGCGCCGGGTACACCGACTACCCGCCGGTGCCGACCGAGGAACCAAGGCCGGCGGGTCCGCCCGCCGCCGAGTCCTGGCACCTGGACGCCGAGCAGGCCTACGGGCGGAAGTTCGCGCAGTTCCGGAACCCGGTGTGGGGCACCGAGTTCGACTCCGGCGACAGCGGCGGCATCGCGGTGGGCGGCGCCGTCGTCACCGCGATCGGGCTGCCGAAGCCGGGCGGCTACTCGCTTGACCACGCGCGGCTGGTCGGCGTCGACGCGGGCAGCGGCGCGGTGCGCTGGCAGGTGCCGGCCGACGGCCTGGGCGGCTGCGCCCCGAGGCCGCTGGGCGAGAGCGTCGTCTGCTTCACCACCGGGTACGACGGGCGGGACGAGATCGTCGCCGTCGACGCCCGCTCGGGCGAGGTCACCCGCACCGCGACCGACTGGATGTCGTTCGGCATCGCCGTCGACGGCGACCGTGTGTTCACGGTGGAGGGCAACCCGGAGGACGCCGACGTGCGGGTGCACGCCGGCACCGTCGCGGACCCGGCCGCGCACTGGAGCACCCCCGTCGAGGTGAGCGGCGGCTGGGAGGACGTGCCCGGCACGGCGGTGCTGACGGTGACCGGTGACGTCGCGCTGGTGCAGGTGGCCGGGGATGCCGTCGGACTCGACGCCCGCACCGGCCGGCAGACGTGGGCCAGGGTCGTGCCGGACTGCGTCGAGTCGGCCGCGATCGTCGCCGGTCCGGTGACACTGGTCGGCCGCACCGACTGCTCCGGCCACCTGCGGGAGATCGAGGCCCGCGCCGCCGACGGACGAGTGCTGACCAGCGTGGCCACGGGTGTGACGGCGCCGCCGGAGCGGCAGGTCGATCCCGAGCTTCCGATGCTGATCGGTGACGGCGCCTACGACCGGGCCACGGGCGAGCGGGTGTGGCACAGCGACGAACTGCGGGACGCCACTTCGGTTGCAGCGGTGGGGGAGACGGTGCTGGTGCACGCTGCTGACACCGCGTCGGGCATCGACCTGGCGACCGGCGAGCGGCTGTGGCAGCGGGAGACCGATGTCGCGGCCGAGTACGTCGGCTACGACGGCGACCTGGCGTACGGCGGAAACGGTCGCGGGGCGTTCGCGATGGCGCCGCGCACCGGGGAGGTCGTGTGGACCCTCGAGGACCTGGGCGAGCCCGGAGGGCAGCCCCGGTTGGTGGTTGCGGGGGAGTCTGTTGTCGCGGTGAGTGGTTCGGCGATGGCGGGGCTGGCCCCTACCTGACCTGTGTAAACGCAGTGCCCCCGGCAGGAATCGAACCTGCGACCTAGAGATTAGAAGGCTCTTGCTCTATCCAACTGAGCTACGGAGGCGTGATCCCCGGGGGGATCGGCACAGGAGTCTACCGGTACCGCTCCGCGCCTCTTGGGAGGCGTGGGTCACGCCGTGCCGACCTGGGAGGAACGCACCCGCGCGGAACTTCTACCCTGGTGTCCATGGCATCACCCGAGCTCGCCCCTTCACCAGCGCCGTCGCCACGAAAGGTCGGTGAGACCTCGGCACCGATCTTCGTGACGCTCGGGATCGTGGCCGGTCTGGTCGCGGCCATCGTGGTCGGGCTGTCCGCGTCGGAGGCCCTGATCCGGCTCGGCATCCCGGACCCGGGCCCGCTCACCACCTACGGCCTGCCCGCGGTCAAGGCGGCGGGCGAGGTGTCCGCCGTGCTCGCGATCGGGTCGCTGCTGCTCGCCGCGTTCCTGGTGCCGCCGCAGCGCAGCGGCGTCCTCGACGTCGGCGGCTACCGGGCGGTGCGGATCGCCGGCCACGCCGCGATCGTGTGGGCGGCCTGCGCGCTGGTGCTGGTGCCGTTGACCGTCTCGGACACCTCCGGTCAGCCGTTGAGCGAGTCCATCCAGCCCGCCAACCTGTGGAAGGCGCTGCCGCAGATCGAGCTCGCCGGGGCCTGGCGCAACACCGCCATCCTCGCGGTCCTGCTCGCGATCGGCTGCCGCCTCGTGCTGCGCTGGGCCTGGACGCCGGCGCTGCTGGTGCTCGGCCTCGCGACGCTGGTCCCGCTCGGCCTGACGGGACACTCCTCTTCGGGCGGTTCGCACGACGTCGCCACCAACAGCCTGCTGTGGCACCTGGGTGCGGCGGCGTTGTGGGCCGGCGGGCTGATCGCGCTGCTCGCGCACGCCCGACGCCGCGGCGAGCACACCGACCTCGCGGCCCGACGGTTCTCACTGGTCGCCACCTGCGCGTTCGTGGTGATGGCGATCTCCGGCGTCCTCAACGGACTGGTCCGGCTCCCGGTGAGCGAGCTGTTCACCAGCACCTACGGCTGGCTGCTGGTGGCCAAGACCGTCGCGCTGGTGATCCTGGGCGTGTTCGGTTACGTGCAGCGTCGCCGCGCGCTGCCCGCACTGGCCGCCGATCCCAACTCGCGGGGCGCGCTGATCCGGTTCGCCGGCGCGGAGGCGCTCGTGTTCGCCGCGACGATCGGCATCGCCGTCGGCCTGGGCCGCACCCCGCCGCCGCCGTCGGACATCCGCCCCAGCCCGGCCGAGGTGTACCTGGGCTACACCCTGGACGGCCCGCCGACGCTCGCGCGGCTGGCGTTCGACTGGCGCTTCGACCTGATCTTCGGGACCGCGGCGATCATCGCCGCCGTCGTCTACGTCCTCGGCGTGCGCCGACTGCGCAAGCGCGGCGACAGCTGGCCGATCGGCCGGACCATCTCCTGGGTGTTGGGCTGCGCGGTGCTGCTGGTGGCCACCTCCTCCGGCCTCGGCCGGTACTCGCCCGCGGTGTTCAGCGTGCACATGGGCGCGCACATGGCGATGTCGATGCTCGCGCCGGTGCTGCTTGTGCTCGGCGGCCCGATGACGCTGGCGCTGCGCGCGCTCAAGCCGGCCGGATCCGACGGTCCGCCCGGCCCGCGCGAGTGGCTGCTCGCCGCGCTGCACAGCCCCGTCTCACGGTTCCTCACCCACCCGCTGGTGGCGTCGGTGCTGTTCGTCGGCGGCTTCTACGCGCTGTACCTCGGCGGCATCTTCGGCGCGACGCTCGACGCGCACGGCGCCCACCTGCTGATGAACCTGCACTTCATCCTCAGCGGCTACCTCTTCTACTGGGTCGTCATCGGCATCGACCCGGCGCCGCGAACGCTCTCCCCGGTGACGAAGCTGGCGATGGTGTTCGGCTCGCTGCCGTTCCACGCGTTCTTCGGCATCGCGCTGATGAGCATGGGCGAGGTGATGGGTGGCTGGTTCTACCGTTCCCTGGCGCTGGGCTGGAACGACGACCTGCTCGGTGACCAGCAGCTCGGCGGCGGCATCGCCTGGGCCACCGGCGAGATTCCGCTCGTACTGGTGATGATGGCGCTGCTGGTGCAGTGGTCGCGCAGCGACAAGAAGACGGCCACCCGGATCGACCGGGCCGCCGTCCGCGATGAAGACGCCGAACTGGCCGCGCACAACGCGATGTTCGCGGAGCTGGCTCGCCGGGACCGCGAAGCCGGCCGGTGATCACCCGCGAGGACGTGCTCGCCGCCCGGTCACGGGTGGGCGACCGGGTGCGGCGCACACCGGTCCTGCGGGTGGGCGTGCCGACCCCCGGCGGCGAGTTCCCCGTCGCGCTCAAGCTCGAGCACCTGCAGCTGGGCGGCTCGTTCAAGATCCGCGGCAGCCTCAACGCCCTGCTGCACCGGCCCGCCGCGCAGCGTGACGCGCCGGTGGTGATCGCGTCGGGCGGCAACGCCGGGATCGCGGCGGCGACCGCGTCGCGGATGCTGGGCGTGGCCTGCACGGTGGTCGTCCCCGCGTCCGCGCCCGTCGTCAAGGTCGAGCGGCTCCGGGCCCTCGGCGCCGAGGTGGTCCTCGACGGCGAGCGCTACACCGACGCGTACGCGCGGGCGACTGCGATCGCCGTCGAGCGCGGCGCCCAGCAACTGCACGCCTACGACCTGCCCGACGTGGTCGCGGGCGCCGGGGTGATCGGGCTCGAGCTGGCCGAGCAGGTGCCCGACGCGACCACCGTGCTGGTCGCGGTCGGTGGCGGCGGGCTGGCCGCGGGTATCGCCACGGCGCTGTCGGGGGACACGGCCGTCGTCGGGGTGGAGCCGACTGGTGCGCCCACCCTGCACCGCGCGCTCGCCGCGGGCCGGCCCGTGGACGTCCCGGTGGACAGCGTCGCCGCCGACGCGCTCGGGGCCACCCGGCTCGGCGACATCGCGATGGACGTCGCGCGTAGCACCGCGATGGTCTCGGTGCTGGTCGACGACGACGTCATCGTCGACGCCCGGAACCTGCTGTGGCGCGAGTACCGGCTGGCCGTCGAGCATTCGGCCGCCGCGCCGATCGCGGCCCTGCTCAGCGGCGCCTACGCGCCTGCCCCGGGCGAGCGGGTGGTCGCCGTGGTCTGCGGCGCGAACACCGACCCCACGACGCTGCCCGCGTGACCGAGCGGTCCTCGGACCCGACGGGCGCCTAGCCAGGCCGGCCCGCGAGCCCGCGTTGTCGCCCGCCCGACCGGGCCCCGGGCAGCTCTCGCGCGGCGGCCGGCGTCAGGGTCTCGGCGCGCTCGGGCGGGGCCCCGTTGAAGTGCTGGTCGAGGACAGAGTGGGTCATCGGGAGCAGGCGCCGGATCACGGCCAGCTCCACCCGTGGGGTGCTGGTGGCACGGACCGCGGCGCGCGCGAACGGGATGACGGCCCGGTCCACGAGGACGGGCTGGTCGAAGCCGCCGAGCTCGCGCATCCACTTCGGCAGGGTCGCGATCGTCGCGGGCGCCATGGCCCGGCTCATCGCCCACAACGCGAGCCGGCCCTTCCCGGCCCGGGTGCGCAGCAGGTAGTGCATGCCCTCGAGCGCGCTTTCGGAGACGCACAACCGCGACCGAACCGCGTCGAAGTACTCGTGGACCTCCGCGCGCGACCGTGGGACGTCCGCGGCCCGGCAGGTCTGCAGTTCGGCGGCGACGGCGCAGTCCGCCCAGTACTGCGTCTCCTCCACCTCGGTCAGCGGGCCGGGGCCGAACATCTCGTAGCACTTGAGCACCGAATGCCAGCCCGTGACGTGGATCCACAACTGGCTGTCGGGGTTGTTCGCGCTGTAGCGCTGGCCGCTGATCGGCTCGATGCCGGTGGCCTTGGCGTGCACCCGCATCAACAGTTCCGACGTCTCGATCGCGGAGCGGGTGTCGCCGACCGCGACGATCAGGAAGTAGGAGAGGGTGCCGTCGAGACGGCCGCGCGGGTCCAGGTAGATCCCGCGGGCATCGGCGACCGCGGCCGTGAGGAACGGGTCGAAGTGCTCGAGGGTGACCGCGCGCTGGAATCCGAGCAGCGCGGTCGGGTGCGTCCACACCTTCCAGGTCGGCGACCCCGGCCCGAAGAACCCGTGGTCCTCGCGGCGGCGCGACGGGTCGAACGGCCAGCCGCGGCCGGCCATCGTGCGGGGTTCGCTCATGGTGTTCTCCTGCCGAGGGCGGCCGCGGTGGTGCCGCCGGCCGGGAGTGAATACAACGCGACCGTAGCAATGGTCGGCCGCAAATACAACGGATGCGTAGGATCGGCCCCCGTGACGACGCGACCCCAGGCGGCGACCCCGGCGGACCGGCCCCGGCGCAAGTACGCGCCGCGGCTACCCCCGGAGCAGCGCCGCGCGCAACTGCTCGACGCCGCCTTCGAGGTGACCCGCCGGTCCGGTCTGCACGACCTCAGCATGGAGGCCGTCGCGGACGCGGCGGGCGTGGGGAAGCCCGTGCTGTACACGGTCTTCCGCACCCGCGTGGACCTGGTCGAGGCGCTGCTGCAGCGCGAGCACGACCTCGCGATCGGGCAGGTTCTCGCGGCGATGCCGACGGACCTTCGGCCGTTGGGACCGGCCGCGGCCTACGCGGGCACGGTCTCGGCGTTCGTGCACGTGGTGCTCGAGAACCCGACCCGGTGGCGGCTGATCCTCACCGCCCCCGACACCGCGCCCGGCGAGTACCGCGAGCACCTGCGTGCCGCCCGGGGCGCGGTGCTGGCGCGGGCCGAGGTGCTGGCCCGAGCCGGGATCGAGCTCGAGCCGGGACTTGCCGGCCTGGACCCGGTGCTACTTGCCCACACGATGCTCTCCCTCGCGGAGATGCTCGGCCGGCTCGCGGTCAGCGACCCCGACACCTACACCAGCGAGCGGCTCGAGACCTACGCCGCCGCCCTCGCCGCGTCGGTCACCGGCCGCCGCACCTGACTTCGGGACCTACCACACAGGTCAGACGGAAATCCCTCTCCGGGCGCCGAATTCGGCTTCCTGTGGACAATCGGTTTCGTCATCCCCAGATTCGCTCCGGCGCTCAATCTCGGCGCCGGTCGGGGCACCGTTGTTGCCGAGGGCCGCGTGGCCCGTCGAAGGCAAAGGGGCGGAACATGTACGAGACACACACGGCGGTGGTCGGCACCGTCATCACCAACCCGGTCAAGCGTCCGACGAACTCCGGGGAGGAGGTGCTCAGCTTCCGGATGGCGAGCAACGTCCGGCGCTGGGACCAGGCCACGGGGGACTGGACGGACGGCGGCACCCTCTACCTGACGGTGACCTGCTGGCGCCGGCTGGTTGCGGGGGTGGGGGCCTCGTTGATGAAGGGAGACCCCGTCATCGCGTACGGGCAGCTGCGGACCAACGAGTACACCACCCGAGACGGGGTGGGGCGGGCCGACCTGGAGATGCGCGCCAGTGCGGTCGGCCCCGACCTGGCCCGGTGCATCGCCCGGCTCGAACGGGGAACGCGCGGCGTGAAGCCCGCGTCGGAGAGCGGTCAGGAAGCGGAGCCCGACGGTGGCACGGAGCAGCGCGCAGACGGGACCGACACGCAACACGAAGCGGCCGAGAGGGTCGAGATCGAGGCGGTCGCGGCGGCGAGTTGAGCGCAATATGCCGGTTGGGCGGTGTGCGAAGGCCTACTGTTGGTCCGTCCGACTGCGTGGGCCGATCCGGCGAGCGGGAGACGATCGCGATGGAACGCACCAGAATTCACGCTCTGACCGTGCTACTCGTGACCCTCGCGGTCGCCTGGGTGGCGGTGCCCGCCGCCGTTCGTGCCGCTCCGGCCGCGCCGGGCGAGGTGCTCTCGAAACAGGAGATGCCCGCGGCCGTGGCGGTTCCCGGGGCGGCCCGGGCATACCGCCTGACTTACCGGACCACCGACCACTTCGGGGCGCCCGCCGTGAGCAGCGGGGCGGTGTACCTGCCGCCGGGCACCGCACCGGCCGGCGGTTGGCCGGTCATCTCGTACGCGCACGGCACCATCGGTGTCGCGGACGCCTGCGCGCCGTCCGTCGTCGGGCTGTACGAACCGGAGTCCCAGTACGTGGCGCGGTGGCTGGCCCGCGGATACGCGGTGGTGGCCACCGATTACATCGGGCTCGGTACCGACGGTCCGCTGCCCTACCTCGACGGACTGGCTGCCGCGTACTCGGTCATCGACATGGTGCGCGCCTCCCGCTCCGCGGTCGGTGACCTGGCGTCGCGGTGGCTGGTGGCCGGACTCTCGCAGGGCGGGCAGGCGGCGATGTTCACCGCGCACGAGGCCACCCGGTACGCGCCGGAGCTCGACTACCGCGGCGCCGTCGCATTGGGTGTGCCGTCGAACCTGGAGCAGATATTTCCGCTCGCCGGCCCGGGGATCCCGAACTTCGGGGTTGCCGGGCTCACCGTGTTCCTGCTGTACACGGTGATGGGTCTCGGCGAGGTGCGTCCGGATCTGAACCTGGACGGGTATCTCTCGCCGCGTGGTCGGGACCTGGCAGCGAAGGCCGAGCAGGTGTGCACCGTTGACCTGCGACCGTCCATCGGCAACGCGTCGGTCGGCGACCTGTTCTCGAGGTCTCTGAACAACACCCAGGTCAGGCGCGCGTTCGCCGACTACCTGGCCGTCCCGACCGCCGGCTACGACAGGCCGGTCTTCCTCGGCCAGGGCCTCTCGGACCTGGTTGTGCCCTTCCCGCTGAACGTGAAGCTGGCCGCCGACCTCGCGCTGCGCGGCGCCCGGGTGGACTTCCGCACCTATCCCGGCACCGACCACGTCGGAACCCTCTCGGCATCCTTCGACGACTCAGCGCGTTTCGTCGACCGGATACTGCGCTGAGCTCTCTGGCCGGCACGTCCGAACGCACCGGCCAGAGCGCGGCCGGCCGGCGGCGGCGGCGTTGCCGGACGCGGCCGCCGTTGTGCGACCACAGTTTTGATTCTGTGGGCATGGATTCCAGGTCGGGAACATAACCGCCCGCTGTGCTGTCGAAGTGCGGTAGACAATGACCGTGGCGCAGACACCGACGAAGAGGCCGACCATCGAGACCACCCGCTTCCGCCGACTGGGCATCGTGACAGCCGCGGTGGCGGTGCTTGCGCTGACGGCTCCGACCGCGGTGTCGGCGGCCCCCGCTCCGGCCGGGGCGCCGGGGACGGTCGTGTCCGTCGAGACGCTGCCCGCCGATGCCCAGCTCGTCGGTGCCCACGACTCGGAGCGCCTCACCTACTGGACGGAGGGTCCGACCGGCGGGCCCGCGCTCAGCACCGGCGCCGTGTACCTGCCCGACGGCCCCATCCCGGCCGGCGGCTGGCCGGTGGTCTCCTGGGCGCACGGCACCACCGGAGTCGCGGACGCCTGCGCCCCGTCGCACGGGGAGATCTCCGACTTTGCCCACACGTACCTCGGGACGTGGCTGGCGAAGGGCTTCGCGGTGGTGGCCTCGGACTTCGTCGGGCTCGGTACCGACGGAACACACGCGTACCTGCACGGCCGCAGCGAGGGGCGCGCGGTCATCGACATGGTCCGCGCCGCCCGCGCGGTGACGCCGGAGCTGTCGCCCACGTGGGTGGCGGTCGGGCATTCGCAGGGCGGGCATGCCGCCATGTTTGCCGCGCACGAGGCGACCCGGTACGCACCCGAGCTCGACTACCGGGGAGCGGTCGCCACCGGGACCCCGGCGAACCTGGAGGAGCTGTTCCCGCTCGGCGGGCCGGGATTTCCGAACCTGGGGCTGAGCGGACTGCCCGCGTTTGCCGCCTATGTGGTCGACGGACTGCGGGTGGCCCGGCCGGACATCCGCGTCGACGACTACCTCACCCCGATCGGCGCCGGGCTGGTCCGCAGGTCCGAGCAGCTGTGCTTCACCGAACTGCTGGCCGAGGCCGAGGCCGGGGACGTCGGGGTGGGCGAGATGCTGTCCCGGCCGCTCGGCGACGACACGTTCCGCACCGCGATCCGCGAATACCTTTCGGTGCCCACCACCGGCTACGACCGGCCGGTGTTCGTCGGGCACGGACTCCAGGACACGACGGTGCCGTACCCGCTCGGCGCGAAGCTGGCCGCGGACCTGGCGCTGAACGGACAGAACGTGACGTTCCGGACCTATCCGGGAACGCACCGGGTGTCGGCGTTGGAGTCGTTGCCGGACGTCACCGCGTTCGTGCGGGCCCTGATCTGACCTGCGGCGGGGCCGGTTCTCGGCCCCGCCGCGGGTGGATTGGGGGCCTGCCCCGCGTGGATTGGGGCGCCGCCCCGGCGGGCGATACTCTGGTGCCCATGGCGGAGTTCATTTACACGATGAAGAAGGTGCGCAAGGCGCACGGCGACAAGGTCATCCTCGATGACGTCACGATGAGCTTCTACCCGGGCGCGAAGATCGGTGTGGTCGGGCCGAACGGTGCGGGTAAGTCCAGCATCCTCAAGATCATGGCCGGACTGGACCAGCCCGGCAACGGCGAGGCGTTCCTCGCGCCCGGCGCCACGGTCGGCATCCTCATGCAGGAGCCGGAGCTCGACGAGACCAAGACCGTCCGCCAGAACGTCGAGGACGGCATGGGCGACGTGATGGTCCAGCTCAAGCGGTACAACGAGATCGCCGAGCTGATGGCCACCGACTACTCCGACGAGCTGATGGAGGAGATGGGCGAGCTCCAGGAGAAGCTCGACCACGCCGACGCCTGGGAGATCGACTCCCAGCTCGAGCAGGCCATGGACGCCCTCCGCTGCCCCCCGCCCGAAGAGATGGTCACCCACCTCTCCGGTGGCGAGAAGCGCCGCGTGGCGCTGTGCAAGCTGCTGCTGAGCAAGCCCGACCTGCTGCTCCTCGACGAGCCCACCAACCACCTCGACGCCGAGTCGGTGCTGTGGCTCGAGCAGCACCTGGCCGCCTACCCGGGCGCCATCCTGGCCGTCACCCACGACCGGTACTTCCTCGACCACGTCGCGCAGTGGATCTGTGAGGTCGACCGCGGCCGGCTCTACCCGTACGAGGGCAACTACTCCACCTACCTGGAGCAGAAGGCCGCGCGACTCGAGGTCCAGGGCAAGAAGGACCAGAAGCTGCAGAAGCGCCTCAAGGACGAGCTCGCCTGGGTCCGTTCCGGCGCGAAGGCCCGTCAGGCCAAGAACAAGGCCCGCCTCGACCGTTACGAGGAGATGGCCAACGAGGCCGAGAAGACCCGCAAGCTCGACTTCGACGAGATCCAGATCCCGGCGCCGCCGCGGCTGGGCGACGTGGTGGTCGAGGTCTCGAACCTGGACAAGGGCTTCGACGGCCGGGTCCTGATCAAGGACCTGTCGTTCACGCTGCCGCGTAACGGCATCGTCGGCGTCATCGGCCCCAACGGCGTCGGCAAGACGACGCTGTTCAAGACCATCGTCGGTCTGGAGGAGCCGGACGCGGGTGAGGTGAAGATCGGTCAGACGGTCAAGCTCAGCTACGTCGACCAGAACCGCAGCGGCATCGACCCCAACAAGTCGGTGTGGGAGGTCGTCTCCGACGGCCTCGATCACATCGTGGTCGGCCAGACCGAGATGCCCTCGCGCGCCTACATCAGCTCGTTCGGTTTCAAGGGCCACGACCAGCAGAAGCCGTCCGGGGTGCTCTCCGGTGGTGAGCGCAACCGCCTGAACCTGGCGATGACGCTCAAGCAGGGCGGCAACCTGATCCTGCTCGACGAGCCGACCAACGACCTGGACGTCGAGACCCTCGGCTCGCTGGAGAACGCGCTCGAGCAGTTCCCCGGCTGCGCCGTGGTCATCTCGCACGACCGCTGGTTCCTGGACCGCACCTGCACGCACATTCTGGCGTGGGAAGGCGGATTCGGCGACAACGAGGCGGCCTGGTACTGGTACGAGGGCAACTTCGAGGGCTACGAGGCCAACAAGGTCGAGCGCCTCGGCCCCGACGCCGCTCGGCCGCACCGGGTCACGCACCGCAAGCTCACCCGAGACTGATCTGTGCCGAACAAGACGTACACCTGCGAGATCCAGGTGCGCTGGGGCGATTCCGACCGCCTCGGCCATGTGAACAACGTGCTCTTCGTCGAGTACGCACAGGAGGCGCGGGTCAAGTTCTTCCGCGACTGCATCTGGACCGCGGGCGTACAGGCCACCGCAACGGTGGTCCGCAAGATGGAGATCGAGTACCTGCGGCCGGTCACCGACGAGTCGGGTCCGCTCACGGCGGAGGTCTACATCCTGCACATCGGGAACAGTTCGTTCGAGGTCCGGCACGTCATGCGGGACCGGCACGGCCACACCTGCGCGGTCGCGGACAGCGTGCTGGTCGGCTTCGACCGCAAGACGGACAAGTCGACGCCGCTCGCCGACGCGGTCCGGACGGCGCTGGGCGAGTACGCGGTCGCGGCCGTCGTCGACTGACCCCGAGCCACCCCGGCGCAGCAGCACCGGCGTCCGTGTCGCCCGACCACCGGTTCCCGGTCGGGCGCCACGGACGCGGCTAGGCTCAGCGGAGCACACC
>NZ_JBFUJP010000099.1:0-16172 GCF_056401315.1 Rhodococcus sp. P4_F5
GCTGCGGACCGATTTTGACGGGGGGTTCGGCGCCGGTGGGGACGGTCGGTGCGGTGAGGGGGCGGCGCAGGCGGCCGGTCCCCGGGACCGAGGCCCACACCGCGAGCGCCAGCAGGCCGTCCACGATCAGCGCGAGGGCCGCGACGAGAACGGCGCCGACGAGCACCCGTGGGTAGTCCCGGAGCGCGAGGCCGTCGAAGATGTACCGGCCCAGGCCGCCGAGGTTCACGTAGGCCGCCACCGTCGCGGTCGCGATGATCTGGAGGGTCGCATTGCGTACGCCGCCCAGGATCAGCGGCAGTGCGTTGGGCACCTGCACCCGGCCCAGCACCTGCGCCCGGGTCATCCCCATGGCCTCGGCGGCGTCGACCACCAGCGCGTCGACGTTGGCGATGCCCGCGTAGGTACCCGCCAGGATCGGGGGGATCCCCAGCAGCACCAGCGCGAGGATCGGCGGCGTCAGGCCCAGTCCCATGATCAGCACCAGGAAGGTCAGGATGCCGAGGGTGGGCAGCGAGCGCAGCGAGTTGACCAGGCCCACGAGGACCGCCTCGCCCCGCCGGAAGTGGCCGATCAGCAGGCCCAGCGGGACCGCGACGGCGGCGGAGACCACCAGGGCCAGCAGGCTGTACCAGAGGTGCTCGAGAATCCTGGCGCCGATGCCGGTGGGGCCGGACCAGTTCGCGGGGTCGCCGATGTACTCGAAGGCGGCAGAGAAGAGGTTCATGCCGGTCCCTCCGTGGCCCGCAGCAGCCCGGCGTCGCGTCGGCCGGGTGCGGACCGCGTCCACGGCGTCAGGAGCCGGCCGGCCAGGTACAGCAGCAGGTCGCACACCAGGGCCAGGAAGACGATCGCGATGATGCCCGCGAGGATCTGGTCGGGGTAGTCGCGCTGGTAGCCGGCGGTGAACAGTTGGCCGAGCCCGCCGATGCCGATCAGCGAGCCGACCGACACCAGTGAGATGTTGGTGACCGCGACCACCCGGATCCCCGAGATCAACACCGGCACCGCCAGCGGCAGTTCGACGGTCAGGGCCCGGCGCAGCGGGGTGAACCCCATCGCCGTCGCGGCGTCGACGACCACGGCGGGCACCGAGTCCAGTGCCTCCGGCACCGTGCGCACCAGCAGGGCCGTGGAGTAGACGGCGAGCGCGATCACCACGTTGAGCGGGTCGAGGATGCTCAGGCCGAACAGTTCGGGGACCGTCACGAACAGGGCCAGCGACGGAATGGTGAAGGCGATCGACGCGGCGGTCAGGGTGGTCCGGCGCAGCCAGGGCACGGCACGCACGGCGGTGCCGACCGGGACCGCGACGACCAGGCCGATCAGCAGCGGCGTCAGCGCGAGGTACAGGTGGGTGCGGGCCAGGTCGACGACGTAGTCGAAGTTGTCGAGCAGCCAGCGCATCAGCCGACCGGTTCGTCGTCGAAGAACCGGCGCCCGCGGGCCCGGTCCTCGGCCCGACGCTGGTCCGCGAGCCGGGCGATCACCTCCGCGCCCGACACCCCGCCGACCACCGCGCCCGACTCGTCCACGGCCACACCGATTCCGGACGGCGAGGAGATGGYGGCGTCGAGTGCCTGCCGCAGGTCGCCGCCGAGGTGCAGCAGTGAACCGCCGGCCGCGGTGGACGCCGCGACCGTGGCGCCGGCGCGGATGCCCTCCACGCCGGTGACGTCGATCCAGCCGTGCGGGCGGCGCGCCTCGTCGACCACCAGGACCCACTCGCCCTGACCGAGGCGTAGGGCGCCCAGTTCGGACTCGGTGGCGGTCCGGACCTCGTGCAGCGGCACGTCGTCGGCGGAGCGGAACGACAGGCCCCGGTAGCCGCGGTCGCGGCCGACGAATTCGGCGACGAAATCTGTTGCGGGGGAGGACAGTACGTTCTGCGGGGTGTCGTACTGCTGGAGCCTGCCGCCCGGACCGAACACCGCGACGCGGTCGCCGAGTCGCACCGCCTCGTCGATGTCGTGGGTGACGAAGACGATGGTCTTGCGCAGGTCCGCCTGCAGTCGCTGTATCTCCTGCTGGAGGTCGTGGCGGACCACCGGGTCCACCGCGCTGAACGGCTCGTCCATCAGCAGGATCGGCGGGTCCGCGGCCAGCGCCCGGGCGACGCCGACGCGCTGCTGCTGCCCGCCGGACAACTGCGCCGGGTAGCGGCCGGCCAGCGCCGGGTCCAGGCCCACCCGCTCGAGCACCCCGAGGGCGGCCCGGCGGGCGGCGCGGCGGGAGTCGCCGCGCAGCACCGGGACGGTGGCGACGTTGTCGACCACGGTGCGGTGCGGCAGCAGGCCGGCGCCCTGGATGACGTACCCGATGCCCAGTCTCAGCGACACCGGATCGGTGTGCGCCACATCGCGGCCGTTGACGGACACCGTCCCCGAGGTGGGGGTGATCATCCGGTTGACCATCCGCATCGAGGTGGTCTTGCCGCACCCCGACGGCCCGACGAACACGGTCAGTGTCTCGGGCTCGATGCTCAGGTCGAGGTCGTCGACCGCGACGGTGCCGTCGGGGTAGCGCTTGGTGACCGCGGCGAAACTGATCGCCGCCTGAGCGCTCAGGGGACCGGCCGGTCGAGGCCCTGGGCGACGACCCACACCCGGGCCGCGTCGCCGGGTTCGGTCTTGGTGTCGCCGGACACCGAGTTGTTCAGGGCCACCAGTTCTTCCGTGGTCAGCTTGGCGGAGACCGCGTTCAGGACGGCGGTCAGCCGGTCCGAGTTCTTGGCCGGGCGGAGCACCGGGACCACGTTCTGGGCCGGGAAGTTGTTCTTCGGGTCGGCCAGGACCACGAAGTCGTTCTTGCCGATGGCCGGGGAGGTGGTGAAGATGTTCGCGGCGTCGACCTTGCCGTCCGCGAGCGCATTGACGGTCGCGGGACCGCCGCCGTCCGCGATCGGCACGAAGTTGCCCGGGCTGATCGCCAGCCCGTAGTTCCGCTCCAGCCCGGGCAGGCCGACCGGGCGTTCCTGGAACTCGGCGGGGGCGCCGAAGGTCACCTCCGCGGAGTGCGGCGCCAGGTCGGCGATCGAGGTGAGCCGCCACTGGTCGGCGGTCTGCCGGGTGACCACCACGGCGTCCTTGTTCTCGCCGGGCGCGGGTGCGGTGATGGCGAGGTCGTCCCCGAGCGCCGCCGGCAGTGCGGCGTCCACGTCGGCCGCGGAGGTGGCGGTCGAGGACGGGTCGAGGTACTGCAGCAGGTTGCCCGTGTAGTCCGGGATCAGGTCGATCGAGCCGTCGCGGACCGCCGGGATGTAGGCCTCGCGGCTGCCGATGCCCAGTTTGGTGCTCACGTCGAAACCGTTCGCCCGCAGCGCCTCGGCGTAGATGTTCGCAACCGTCTCCGACTCGGGGAAGTTCGCGGAACCCACCACGATCGTGTTCGGGTCGGAGTTTCCGCCGCCGCCGTCACCGCCGCCGAGCGGGTCGGAGTTGCCGCCGCAGGCGGCGGACGCGGTGAGGGCCACGGCCGTGGCAGCGAGCGCCACCCATCGACGCAGGGCGGGCCGCCGAGTGGGGCGCGGTGCGGAGAACGGCATGCGGGTCCTTCCGTCGGTCCRGTGGGGGCACCCACCCGAATTCGGGCTGGTTGCTGCGGCGTCGACGAGCCGGTTCTCTCGGCCGCTCGAGATGGTGTTCGCGGACAGTGTAACGATAGGAGCGACATTCGCTGGGCAGAGAAAAGACTGGAGCGTGGCGCGCGATGAAGGCTCGGTTGATCGGTACCGCGTTGGTCACCGCCGGGGTGCTGGCATCGCAGGCGGGCTGCGCGGTCGACTCCACCCGCGTCGAGACGCCGGAGCAGTCCGCGGTGATCGTCGTGGGGGYCGGCCAGTCCGCGGAGAGCCAGGTGGTCGCCGAGATCTACGCGGGAGTGCTGCGCGGCACCGGGTCCCGGGTGGACACCCGGCTGGGGCTGGCGCCGGGCCAGGACCTGACGGAGCTCGACGCGGGCTCGGTGACCCTGGTGCCGGAGTACACGGGCAGGCTGCTCGACCGGGTGCACCCGGGTATCACCGAGACAGATCCCGACAAGGTGTACGAGGAACTGAACAAGTCTCTGCCCGAGGGTCTTTCGGTGTCCGACTACGCGTCGGCCGAGGAGCCGGGGACGGGTACCGACGACGAGCCGCAGAATGTGGTGCCGCTGATGCGGACCGGTGCGCTGACGCAGGCTCAGGTCAAGGCACTCAATGTGGTTGCGGGAGAGCTCACCTCGGCCGAGCTGGCGGACATGGGCGAGGCCGTGCGGGGCGGCGAGCGCAACCCGGGCCAGGTGGCCGCGGACTGGCTCGCCGCGCGCTGACGGCTCGGCCGAGTGTGCGCCGGCGGTATCCGACCGCCCGGCAGCGGCGACCGCAACAGTGTCGCAACCCGATCGAGGCGTTGCCAGGTCGCGACGGCAGCGACTGTTCACGGGGCCGAGTACGGATCCGCCCGGTGGTGGCGGCATTGGTCTCGCAATGCGTGGGCAACTCGTTGGGGCCACAGTTATTGGGTAGCAGTGTGATTGGGCCCGCGCCCCCGGTGCCTGGCGAGCAGTGCGACCGTGCGAATCGGGTCTGTAGTGTCGGGCACCGGACACAGCAGGCACACAACGCAGGCGGGGGAAGATGCCGAGAATTGCCGAGCGAATGACCAAACTGACCGCGGGGGTGGTCCTGGGACTGATGGGCCTGTCGATGGCAGCACAACCCGCGCGGGCGCAGGAGAGCGTGGAGTCGGCCCCGCAGTATGCGCCGACCATGCTGATTCTCGACGCGTCCGGATCCATGCAGCGTCCGGATCCGGCGGGCACGATGATGGATTCGGCCAAGAACGCCGTCCGCAGCTTTGTCGCCGCGGCACCGGCCGAATCAAAGGTGGGACTGACGGTGTACGGCACCGGCACCGGAAGCAGCGAGGCGGAGAAGGTCGAGGGCTGTAGTGACGTGCAGGTGCTGCGCAGGCCGGACACCCTGGACCGGGCCGCGCTGACCGGCGCGATCGACGGCATCAAGGCGAGCGGCTGGACGCCGATGGCCAACGCGTTGCGCCAGGCCGCCGATGCGCTCCCGGCCTCGGGACCGCGCTCGGTGGTGCTGGTTTCCGACGGCGACGACACCTGTGCCCCACCCGATCCGTGTGAGGTCGCCAGGGAATTGAAGAAGCAGGGCGTCGACCTGGTGATGCACGCGATCGGCTTCGCCGTCGACGGGAAGGCTCGCGCTCAGCTCACCTGCATGGCCCAGGCCACCGGAGGGACCTACACCGACGCAGCCGACGGACCGGCACTGGAGCGGACGCTGCCGCGGGTGACCGCTGCCGCGCTGCGCAACTACAAGGCGGCCGGGACGCCGATCGCCGGCACGCCGACGTACGACGCCGCCCCGGTGGCGATGCCGGGTCAGTACCTGGACACCATCGGCCAGAAGGAGACGCGCTACTACGCGGTCGACATCCCGGATGGCGCCACGGCGTACTTCAGCGGCACCGTCTCGTTTCCCCGGATACCCGACATCGAGTCCAGCAAGGACAACAACGTTCTCGAGTTGCGGGTCTACGGCGCGGACGGGCGTGACTGCAACGAATTCGAGTTCGAGCAGGCGACGAAGTCCAGCGACGGGGTGGCCCTCACCGTGGCCCAGGCCTTCGAGGGTGCGAGCGAGAGACGCGACGGCAAGAACGTCGATGCCGACAGGTGCAAGGGCGGCGGACGCTACTACTTCGCGCCGACCTGGGACAAAGTCTCGCAGGGGGTGCCGGAGCGGCTGCCGTTGGAACTGCTCGTCGGCATCGAGCCCGCCGCCACCCATCCCGGCCCGGTTGCGGTGGCTCCGCTGACGGCCTTCACGCGGCCCGCCGGGGCGGGCACCCCCGCTGTCGGTGGCGGGTCCTTCAACGTCGCGTCCGCGCTCGAAAGCGGCCGCTACACGGACTCGGTCCAGCCGGGTGAGTTCGTCTTCTACCGGGTCAAGCTGGACTGGGGTCAGGGGCTGGCGTATCGCGTGCACTACGGCGCGAACGGTGGTCGTGGGGTGGAGAACATCTCCAATGTCAGCACCGCGCTGTACTCCCCGACGCGGGAGCGGATCGACTCGGATTTCGCGGCGTACACCGGTACCGACCAGGTGCTGCCCTCGAACAAGGATGCGCTCGCGACTGTGCCGATCCGCTACGGCAACCGCAACTCCGACATCTTCGAGAACCGGACGCAGTCGGTGGCGGGGTGGTACTACATCGCGGTGAAGCTGGGTTCGACCGCCGCGGAGGGTGACAACCTGCCGGTTCCGGTGCAGCTGGACCTTACCGTCACCGGGACGCCGGAGGACGGGCCGAAGTACGCGGACGCCGTCGCCGCCGGGATCTTCGGGGAGAACGCCGCGCCGGCGGGCGCAAGCACCTCGCCGACGGGCGGCGCCACGTCCACCGGCGATCGCCTCCCCGACAACGCGGCGGACAATGCGGCGGTCGAGGTGGGCACGCCGGACTCGACGTCGTCGACCGCAGCGATCGCGGTGGTCGCGGCGGGGGTTGCCTTGTGCGGCATCGTCGGCTGGCTCGTCGTGCGCAGGCGCCGAAGGTAGGCGGCGGGCACGGCCGAACGGGTGGTTGCCGGCGTTGCCTCTCGGCGTTTGACCCGACAACCACCCGTTCGGTGCTAGCCCGTCGAACTCTCCAACGTCGAACTCTCCAACGTCGAACTCTCCAACGCGCGGCGCAGGAAGCCGCCGAGTTCCCGTACGGCCTCGTCGGCCTCGCGCAGGACCGAGGCCTGCAGGTGCGCCACGTGCCACAGGTCCGGGTACTCCGTGTACTCCACGCGAACCCCTGCGGCGCGCAGCTTCTCGACCAGCGTCAGCGCCTGTGGGTACAGCACCTCGGTGGTGCCGATGTGCACCATGGTGGGTGGAAGTCCGGACAGCTCGCCGAGCAGCGGCGCGTAACCGGGATCGGTCGGGTCGCCCCCGCCCAGGTAGGCATCGGCGGCGCGGTACGACCACCCGGTGTTGACCACGAGATCACGTTCGCGAGGGGCGTCCCGGGCACCGGGGTCCACCCACGGTGCGATCAGACCGAGGGCCGCCGGGCGGACTTCGTGCGCGTCGAGCAGTCGGCGCGCGGTGGCCAGTGCGAGTCCGCCGCCCGCCGAATCACCCGCGATGGCAACCTGATCCGCCTCGTAGCCGTGCTCGAGTAGTAGCTCCAGGTAGGCGTCCACCGCGTCGTCCAGTGCCGCCGGGTACGGGTTCTCGGGCGCCCGCCGGTAGTCGAGCACGTACACCGCGGTGTCCGACTCGCGAGCCAGGTGTGCGGCCACCGACCGGTGCGTGGCGAGGGACCCGAGGGTGTAGCCGCCGCCGTGCAGGTACAGCACCGCGTTGCGGCGCTCGGTCGCGCCGACCGTGACCCGTTCGGCGCGCCTGCCGGCGAGCGTAAGCGGGCGGGCCACCGTCCCCGACGGCAGCGTCTGGATCGCCGAACCGGCGTCGAGCAGTGCCCGGGCCACGGTTACCGGCAGCCGCCGGTCCAGCGCGACCCGGTAGAACGACGCGAGGGTGGCGGCCACCAGCGGCCGCGGCAGGTACGGCATCGTCGACTACTTCGCCGACGACTTGGGCATGACCCGCGCCGCCAGGATCGCGACGATGCGCTGGTAGCCGGGGCCGACCAGGCGGACCCAGCCGTCGAGGGCCTTCGCGTCGAGGCCGATGAGCACGCGCGGCTTGCTCCTGCGAACCCCGGACACGATGGTCTTGGCCGCGTCCTCGGGCGTGGTCCGCGCCAGCTTCTTGTCGAAGAACTCCGCGAAGCTGGCCAGGTCCTCGCCGGGACCCGCGGTGGCGTTGCGGGCGATCGCGGTCTTGATGCCGCCGGGGTGCACACAGGTCACCTTGACCGGGTGCTTGGCGATGAGCATCTCCTGCCGGAGCGACTCGGTGAAGCCGCGGACCGCGAACTTCGCCGAGTTGTACGCGCTCTGGCCGGGCATCGACAGGAGGCCGAAGAGGCTGGAGATGTTGACCACGTGGCCGTCGCCCGACGCGATCAGGTGCGGGAGGAAAGCCTTGGTGCCGTTGACGACTCCCCAGAAGTCGACGTCCATGACCCGCTCGAAGTCCTTGAAATCCGACTTCTCGAATTCTCCGTGGTAGGCGATGCCCGCGTTGTTGTAGACCTGGTTGACCTTGCCGAAGTAGGCGACGACCGCGTCGGCGTACGCGAGCACGGCCTCGCGCTGCGTGACGTCGAGGTGGTCGTCCTTGACCTCGGCGCCGAGCGCCTTGGCCTGCCGGACGGTCTCGGCGAGCCCGACGATGTCCACGTCCGAGAGGGCCAGCCGGGCGCCCTCGGCCGCCAGGTTCAGCGCGAGGGCCCGGCCGATGCCGGATCCCGCGCCGGTGATGACCACTACCTTGCCGGTGAAATCGCTCACTGTGCCACAACCTTCTCGTCGTCGTCGGCGGTGCCGACAATGGATTCCGTGTCCCGCGCGATCTCTGCGGCGATCTGGTCCCCGGCCGCAGCCGGTATGTCGCTGCCGACCGTCGGCAGGTCTTTCGTGGCCACGCTGCGGTACGCGGCAAGGTCGAACTTACGGAGCATGCTGCGGAATTCGAAGGTGAAACCCGGCCACAGTGTGGTGTTGTTGCCGTGCTTGTCGAGGTACCAGCTGGCGCAGCCGCCGTTGTTCCACACGCTCCGCGAGAGCTTGGCCTGCAGCTCCCGGTTGTACTGGTCCTGCGCGTCCTGTCGGACCTCGATGGTCCCGATGCCGTGCCGGTCGATGGTCTCGAGCGCGTCGACCAGGTAGTTGATCTGGGACTCGATCATGAACACCATCGAGGTGTGGCCGAGGCCGGTGTTCGGCCCGACCAGGAAGAACATGTTGGGGAAGTTCGCGATCGCGGAACCCTTGTAGCCCTGCTGCCCGCTGGCGTCGAAGACGTCCGCGGCGGACCGGCCGTCCTTGCCGAAGATGCCGGCGAAGGTGGGGGAGTCGGTGACGTGGAAGCCGGTGGCGACCACGATGGCRTCGACCTCACGGGTCGTGCCGCTGCGGTCGACGACCGAGTTGGCGGTGACCTCGGCGATGCCGTCGGTGACCAGTTCGGTGTTTGCCTGAGCCAGCGCCGGGTAGTAGTTGTTCGAGATCAGCATGCGCTTGCAGCCGATCTGGAAGTTCGGGGTGACCTTCTTGCGCAGGTCCTTGTCCTTGATCTGGCGGCGCAGCTGGCGCTGCGCGGTGAACTGCAGCGGCTTCATGAACACCGGCGCCTTGGCCAGGCCGACGACCTGGGTCTCACGCATCCAGTAGATGCCGGCTCGGCACAGTCGCTGGAAGCCCGGAAGGTACTTGAAGGCGAGGTGTTCGACGGTGGTGTACTCGCGATCCGCACGGGGCAGCACCCACGGCGCGGTGCGCTGGTACACGTCGAGCTTGGAGACGGTCTTCGCGAGCTGCGGGACGATCTGGATGGCGGAGGCGCCGGTGCCGATCACCGCGACCCGCTTGCCGGTCAGGTCGGCGTCGTGGTTCCACTGCGCGGAGTGGAAGATCTCGCCCTGGAAGTCCTCGATGCCCTTGATGTCGGGCAGCGACGGCTCGCAGAGGGCGCCGATCGCGGAGACGACGATCTTGGCCTCGAAGTCGCCCTTCGAGGTGTGCACGTCCCAGCGGGAGGTGGCCGTGTTCCAGCGGGCGGACCGCACGTCGCAGCCGAAGACGTGCTTGTCGAGCACGTTGTACCGGTGTGCCACCGACGAGATGTACTTCTGGATCTCCGGCTGGGTGGAGAACGAGCGGGTCCACTCGGGGTTGAGGGCGAACGAGTACGAGTACAGGTGCGAGGGCACGTCGCAGGCGGCGCCGGGGTAGGTGTTGTCGCGCCAGGTGCCGCCGACCTCGCTGCCGCGTTCGAGCACGAGGAAGTCCCGCTTGCCGGCCTGCGTGAGCTTGATGGCGGCGCCGAGACCGGCGAAGCCGCTACCGATGATCAGCGTGTCGACCGTGCGGACGGCAGCCGTGGTGTCCGAGGCGTTATCTGTAACCGGAAGACTCATGTACCGAAGAGTATGGGCTTACTGAGTCTCAGTCAATAGCTTGTTGACTCAGATTCAGTAAGCTTTCAGACCGTGGAGACAGTCAAGCGCACCAGGATGAGCCCGGAGGAGCGGCGCGCCCAGCTGATCGACCTGGGGGCCCGGATGCTGGCCGAACGACCGCTGGAACAGATCTCGGTCGAGGAGATCGCGGACCAGGCCGGGGTCTCCCGCGGGCTCCTGTTCCACTACTTCGCGTCCAAGCACGACTACCACCTCGCCATCGTCCAGCACGCCGGCGCCGAGATGCTCGTGCGGACCGAGCCGGACCTGACCCTGCCGCCCCTCGAGATCCTGCGCTCGTCGGTCGTCGCCTACGTCGACTACGTCAGCGACAACCGCAACAGCTACGTCTCGCTGCTGCGCGGGGCCGCCAGCGGGGACCCGGAGATGCGGGACGAGTTCGAGCGCACCCGCTCGGCGCTGGCGGCGCGGATCATGGACCAGCTCCCGCGGCTCGGCATCGAGCCGGGCGACCGGATCGCCCTCGCCGTGCGCGGCTGGATCGCGTTCGTGGAGGAGACCGCGATCAGCTGGCTGCGCGAGCCTGTCATCAGCCGCGAGGAGCTGATCGACCTGATCGTCACCGCGCTGCCCGCCGTGACCCTGCCCGCGCCGGTGGCGGCCGCGCTGCTGGGCCAGGCCTGACAGACTTGGCCGCGGCCGGATCCGAGTAGCGCGCTACTCGCGCCCGGCGGGCCACCCGCGCGCACGCTGGGTGGACGAGCACGACCGCCCGGCGCCGACACGCGGCGGGTGGGCGATCGCGCGGAGGAGCGCGACAATGCGTACCGGAATCATGGYGGCGGCCCTCAACTCGAAGTTCGTTCCCGACCTGCTGCTGCGCGACAGCAAACTCACGGCGGCGATGGCCGGGGCGGACTCGCTCTGGCTCCCGGACCACCTGATCAGCATCCTGCCGTCCTCGATCTGGAGCCCGAAGTACACCGGCGCGGCCAGGCTGGTGCCGCGAATGGACGCCTTCTACGAGCCGTGGACGACGCTCGGCTACCTGGCGGCTCGAAACAGGCTGTCCCGGCTGAGGCTCGGGGTCGGCGTCACCGACAGCGGGCGGCGCAACCCGGCGGTCACCGCACAGGCCGCCGCGACGCTGCACCTGCTGAGCCGCGGACGCGCCATCCTCGGCATCGGTCCGGGCGAGCGGGAGGGCAACGAGCCGTACGGTGTGGACTGGACCGCCCCGGTCGCCCGGTTCGAGGAGGCGCTCGCGACCATCCGGTTGCTGTGGGGCTCGGCGGGTCGTCCGGTGAGCCGTGAGTCGGAGTTCTTCCCCCTGCGCGACGCGGTCTTCGACGTCCCGCCGCACCGCGGCACCCGGCCGCAGGTCTGGGTCGGTGCCCACGGGCCTCGGATGTTGCGAGCCGCCGGCAGGTACGCGGACGCGTGGTTCCCCACCTTCTCGCAGCGGCCCAAGGACTACGGCGCGAAGCTCGAGCGGGTGCGCGCGGCCGCGTCCGATGCGGGCAGGGATCCTCATTCGATCACCGCGGCGGGCGTTTTCTTCGTGTTCCCGGTGCGCCACGCCAACGACGAGGACGAGCTGCTGGGGTCGGTCGGGGCCCGGGCCCTCACGCTGTGCGCCCCGGCCGAGGCATGGGCGAGGCACGGCGTCGAGCATCCGATGGGCGCCGACTTCTCGGGCCTGCAGGACCTGCTGCCCCAGACCCTGGACGAGGGCACCGTCCTGGCCCAGGTGAAGACGGTTCCGCGGTCCCTGCAGCGGGAGGCGAACATGGTGGGGACGCCGTCCGAGATCCTCGACCAGATGGCGGAATGGCGCGATCACGGGCTCGAGTACGCCGTGCTGTTGAACGCGGCCGGAATGGTGCACCCCAGCCTCGTCGAGGGGATGCGCAGCACCGGGCCCTTCGTGCGGGTCCTGCGCGGGCTCAAACGCCTGTGACCGGCGGCCTCACAGGTGCCGCAGGAAACGCTGCGGGTCGTCGAGGAACGATCGCCAGTTGCGCACCAGGTCCAGCTCGTCCCAGCGCGGGCACTCGATGCCGCCGTCGGTGAGTTCCCAGATCTCGGCGCCCGGGCAGGACGCGAGCACGGGGGAGTGGGTCGCCATGATCACCTGTGAGCCCTCGGCGACCAGGTCCGAGATCACGCCGAGCAGGGCCAGGCAGGACTGGAACGACAGCRCCGCCTCCGGCTCGTCGAGAATCCACAGCCCCACACCGATCGGCCGGTCCGCGACGTAACGCAGGAAAGACTGGCCGTGGGAGAGCGCGTTGAACTCCTGGTCGCTCGCCCGGACCCGGGCGGCGTCGGCGTCGCCGAAGAGCGCGTGCATGGACTCCGCCCGCAGGAAGCAGCCGCCGTAAGGCGTCGGCTCCGCGCCGACGCAGCGCAGGTGCCGCGGCAGGTCGGAGTCCTCGACGCTGCCGCCCGCCGACCACATCCGGTCCTGGGCGCCGCGGAAGCGGCGCTGCCACGCGCCGGCCACCGCCTCCACCAGCGTGGACTTGCCGGCCCCGTTCTCGCCGACGATCACCGTCACCGGGCAGGTGAAGTCGAGACCGACCCGGCACATCTCGGCGATCGAGGGGACCTGCAGATACCACGAAGCCGGGTCGAATCGCTCGTCAGGAGCGAACTCGACCCGGCTCAGTGGCAGCGTCACGGTGTCAGACGGTCGGCAGGAATGCCTCGTCGATGATCTCCTGCTGCTCGACGGCGTGCACCTTGCTCGAACCCGAGGACGGTGCGGACATCGAACGACGCGAGATGCGCTTGATGCCGGTCAGCTTGTCCGAGATCAGCTCGGGCAGCGCGAGGCCGAAGAACGGCCAGGCACCCTGGTTCGCCGGCTCCTCCTGGACCCAGCGGAACTCGGTGGCGTTCGGGTACCGCTCGAGGGTCTCGCGGATACGACGGCTCGGCACCGGGTAGAGCTGCTCGACCCGGACGATCGCGATGTCGTCGCGGTTGTCCTTGTGCTTGGCCGCGAGCAGCTCCCAGTACAGCTTGCCGCTGACCATCAGCACGCGCTTGACCTTGGCGCGGTCGCCGCCGCCGGTCTCGTACGTGGGCTCCTCGAACACCGAGCGGAACTTGCCGGTGGTGAAGTCCGCGATGTCCGACACGGCTGCCTTGTTGCGCAGCATCGACTTCGGCGTGAACACCACCAGCGGGCGGCGGATGCCGTCGAGGTGGTGGCGGCGGAGCAGGTGGAAGTAGCTCGCCGGGGTGGACGGCACCGCCACGGTCATCGAGCCCTCGGCACACAGCTGCAGGAACCGCTCGATGCGGCCGGAGGTGTGGTCCGGTCCCTGGCCCTCGTGGCCGTGCGGCAGCAGCAGCACCACGTCGGAGAGCTGGCCCCACTTGGCCTCACCGGACGAGATGAACTCGTCGATGATGGTCTGCGCGCCGTTGACGAAGTCGCCGAACTGCGCCTCCCACAGCACCAGTGCGTCGGGGTTGCCCACCGAGTAGCCGTACTCGAAGCCCACGCCCGCGTACTCGGTCAGCGCCGAGTCGTAGACCATGAACTTGCCGTCGTTGCCGGCGTTCGCCGCGATGGCCGAGATCGGGTTGTACTCGTCGCCGGTCTTGCGGTCGATGAGCACCGCGTGCCGCTGCGTGAACGTGCCGCGACGCGAGTCCTGTCCGGTCAGGCGCACCAGGGCACCCTGCTCGACCAGCGATCCGAACGCCAGCAGCTCCGCGAACGCCCAGTCGACCTTGCCCTCGCGGGACATCTCGCGACGCTTCTCGATGACCGGCTTGACGCGCGGATGCACGTTGAAGCCCTCGGGCACGTCGACGAACGCATCGCCGATCCGCTCGAGCACGGCCTTGTCGACCGCGGTGGTCAGGCGCGCGGGCGGCGTCTGGTCCAGCTCCACCGACTCCGACGGCTCCGGCTTGAACTTCTCCAGCTCACGGACCTCGTTGAACACCCGCTCGAGCTGGCCCTGGTAGTCGCGGAGGGCGTCTTCCGCTTCCTTGAGCGAGATGTCGCCGCGGCCGATCAGGGACTCGGTGTAGCTCTTGCGGACGCTGCGCTTGGTGTCGATCACGTCGTACATCGCCGGCTGGGTCATCGAGGGGTCGTCGCCCTCGTTGTGACCGCGACGGCGGTAGCAGATCATGTCGATGACGACGTCCTTGCCGAACTGCTCGCGGTAGTCCACGGCCAGCTGGGCGACCCAGACACAGGCCTCGGGGTCGTCGCCGTTCACGTGGAACACGGGAGCGGCGATCATCTTCGCGACGTCGGTGCAGTACTCGGAGGAACGCGAGTGCTCGGGCGCCGTGGTGAAGCCGACCTGGTTGTTGACCACGATGTGCACGGTGCCGCCGGTGCGGTAGCCGCGCAGCAGCGAGAGGTTCAGGGTCTCGGCCACCACGCCCTGGCCGGCGAACGCGGCGTCGCCGTGCAGCATCAGCGGCAGCACGGTGAAGCCTTCCTGGCCCTTGTCCAGGATGTCCTGCTTGGCGCGGACCAGGCCCTCGAGCACCGGGTCGACGGCCTCGAGGTGCGACGGGTTCGCGGTCAGCGAGACGGTGATGTCGTTGTCGCCGAACATCTGGATGTAGGTGCCCTGGGCGCCGAGGTGGTACTTCACGTCGCCGGAGCCGTGGGCGGCCGCCGGGTTCATGTTGCCCTCGAACTCGGTGAAGATCTTCGAGTACGGCTTGCCGACGATGTTGGCGAGCACGTTGAGCCGACCGCGGTGCGGCATGCCGATGACGACCTCGTCGAGCTCGTGCTCGGCGCTCTGGTCGATGACCGCGTCCATCATCGGGATGACCGACTCGGCGCCCTCGAGCGAGAACCGCTTCTGGCCGACGTACTTGGTCTGCAGGAAGGTCTCGAACGCCTCGGCGGCGTTCAGCTTGCTCAGGATGTACTTCTGCTGCGCGACGGTCGGCTTGACGTGCTTGGCCTCGACGCGTTCCTGCAGCCACTTCTGCTGCTTCGGGTCCAGGATGTGCGTGTACTCGACGCCGATGTGACGGCAGTACGCGTCCCGCAGGATCGACAGGACGTCGCGGAGCTTCATCCGGTCCTTGCCGTTGAACCCGCCGACGTTGAACTCGCGGTCGAGGTCCCACAGCGTGAGGTCGTGGGTGGTGACGTCGAGGTCCGGATGCATCCGGAACTTGTCCTTGGTGAACTGCAGCGGGTCGGTGTCCGCCATCAGGTGGCCACGGTTGCGGTACGCCGCGATCAGTTCGAGGACCCGGGTGGTCTTGTCGACCGCCGTGGCGGAGATGTCCTTGCGCCAGCGAACCGGCTCGTAGGGGATCCGCAGCGCGTGGAAGATCTCGTCGTAGAACTCGTCGCTGATCAGCAGGTTGTGGATGGTCCGGAGGAAGTCTCCGGACTCCGCGCCCTGGATGATGCGGTGGTCGTACGTCGAGGTCAGCGTGATCAGCTTGCCGACGCCCAGTTCGGCGATCTTCTCGTCGCTCGAGCCCTGGAACTCGGCCGGGTACTCCATGGCACCGGCGCCGATGATCGCGCCCTGGCCCTGYATGAGCCGCGGCACCGAGTGCACGGTGCCGATGGTGCCCGGGTTGGTCAGCGAGATGGTCACGCCGGCGAAGTCGTCACCGGTCAGCTTGCCGTCACGGGCGCGGCGGACGATGTCCTCGTACGCGCCGTGGAACTGCGCGAAGTTCATCGACTCGGTGCCCTTGATGGCGGCGACGACGAGCGAGCGGCTGCCGTCCTTGCCCGGGAGGTCGATGGCCAGGCCGAGGTTGGTGCCGGCCGGGGTGATCGCGTTCGGCTTGCCGTCCACCTCGGCGAAGTGCCGGTTCATGTTCGGGAACGCCTTGACGGCCTGCACGATCGCGTAACCCAGCAGGTGGGTGAACGAGATCTTGCCGCCGCGGGTGCGCGCGAGGTGGTTGTTGATCACGATGCGGTTGTCGATCATCAGCTTCGCCGGGATGGCGCGAACGCTGGTCGCAGTCGGGATCGCGAGCGAGGCGGACATGTTCCGGGCGACGGCCGCGGCCGCGCCTCGGAGGATCTTTGCCTCTGCGTCACCGGCGGGCTTGGCGGCGGGCGCCGCGGCGGGCTTGGCGGCCGGGGCCGCGGCC
>NZ_JBFUJP010000100.1:0-16116 GCF_056401315.1 Rhodococcus sp. P4_F5
GACCCGTCAAACGCGCACGAGCGTTAGCCTTTCCCTGTGGTGTTCACAGGATTTCCCGTCGCGGCACTCGACTTCTACGAGGACCTCGAGGCGGACAACAGCAAGAGTTGGTGGACCGCGCACAAGGCGGTCTACGACGAGTGCGTCCGCGCGCCGATGACCGAACTGCTCGCCGAACTCGAGCCACAGTTCGGGGCCGGCAAGGTCTTCCGGCCGTACCGCGACGTCCGGTTCTCGAAGGACAAGACCCCCTACAAGACCCACCAGGGCGGCTTCGTCGACGTCCGCTCCGGCCTCGGCTACTACGTCCAGGTCGACGCATCCGGGCTCTTCGTCGCGGGCGGCTTCTACCAGCACACCCCCGACCGGGTCGCCCGGTACCGCGCCGCGGTCGACGGGGCGCTGCGCGGCGGGCAACTCGAGCGCATCACCGCCGACCTCCGCACCGCGAGATTCGAGATCGGCGGTGACCGACTCAAGACGCAGCCGCGGGGCTTCGCCGCCGACCATCCGCGGATCGACCTCCTGCGCCACCGCTCCCTCACCGCGGGCCGCACGTTCGGCGCCCCGGAGTGGCTCGCCACCACCCGCGCGGCCACCGAGGTGGCCGCCGCCTGGGCGGCGCTGACGCCGCTCGTGGAGTGGTCGTCGGACGTGCTCGGCGATCCGTCGTAGCGGTACAGACCGCCCGGAATCTTCTTGCGCGACAACCGTTTGTGCGCTATGAGTCCTCGCCGCCGGGGCGGTGACCATGAGATTGATCACGCTGGAACGGAGAAATGCAGGTTCGTAACGATCCGGTGTCGTGCGCCGTCGCGCTCTGCCCTATTGTCATGCGCTGTGATTGACGCGCAGACTCTCGATGTCCCGGCCGGAACCACGACGATGCAGGCGGCCCGACGTTGGGTTCCCGGCGCCTGCGTCTGGTGCGGTGACGACGACTCGGTGGAGACCTACCGCAACGAGCCGCGCTGCGGCACCTGCCGCACGAACGAGGAGATCATCGAAGGCGCGCGACGCTTCCTCGGGATGTACGGTCTGCGCCCGCTCGGCGGCACGCTGCAGTCCGACGACGAGGAGGAGCGCGAGTGGCGCGTCACCGCTCGCGACGCGCGCGCCGCGTTGAACGGCACCCGCCTGCAGAACCCGCCGGACCCGGCGCTCGTGCGCAAGGCCCTGCGTCCGCGTGCGGCCGCTGTGGTCGCCGAGACGGCCGCACCGGCCCGCCGCACGGCCGCACCCCGGTCCACCGCCACCGGCGCGTCTGCGTCGACCTCCGGGGCCACCAAGACGCCGGCTGCGTCGGCGACCACGACGGTGGACCTGGCCACGCTCGAGGCTCGCGTCACCGGACTGCTGGACCAGCTCTCCTCGATCGACGAGCAGATCACGGTCGCGGAGACCGGCCAGGGGCTCGCCGCCCGGGCCCGCCTCGCCGACCTCGGCAACCAGAAGACCTCGATCCTGCGCATGCTGGCCGCGCTGGAGAAGACCCGCCGCGGCCTGAGCAACTGAGCCGACGGGCACCTGAGATGACCTACGCCCCATGCTGATCCGCGACGCCGGCTACGACGACCTGCCGGGCATCCTCGAGATCCACAACGAGGCCGTGCGCAACTCCACGGCCGTGTGGGACGAGGAGACGGTGGACGTCGAGGACCGGCGCGCGTGGCTCGAGGGGCGACAGGCGTCCGGATTCCCCGTGCTTGTCGCGGTCGACCGCGACAAGGTGGCCGGGTACGCGTCGTACGGGACGTGGCGCACCAAGAGCGGGTACCGGCACACCGTGGAGAACTCGGTGTACGTGCACGTCGACCACCACCGCAAGGGCATCGCGAAGGCGCTGATGGCGGAGCTGATCGAGCGCGCCCGCGCCGGCCGGGTGCACGCCGTGGTGGCGAACATCGAGTCGACCAACACCACGTCCATCGCACTGCACGAACGGTTCGGCTTCCGCGTCGTCGCGCAGATGCCGGAGGTCGGCGTCAAGTTCGGCCGCTGGCTGGACCTGACGATCATGCAGCTGACGCTGCCCGTCGAGACGCCGCCGGAGTAGCCGTCGGCCGGTCCGGCCAGCTGCGAATCAGTTGAGCGAGTCGGCGATCATGGGCCAGGAGTTGTGCAGGTCGTCCTGCCAGTAGCCCCACGAGTGGGTGCCGGTGGGCCGGAAGTCGTAGGTGGCCGGGATTCCCAGCGCATTCAACCTGTCGGCCAGCCGATGCGTGCACTCGTTGGTGCCCGCCTCGATGACTCCGCCCACGATCACCTGGTTGGCCAGGACGCCCGGGTCTCCGTTGACGCCCGGTGCCTCGAGGGTCTCGTGGGGGCCGGGCAGCCCGGTGCCGTTGGTGATGTACAGGTTCATACCGCGCAACTTCTCGGCGTTGACGACGGGGTCGTTGGCCACCCAGTCCGGACTGTCGGGCGGTCCCCACATGTTCGCGACGTCTCCGCCGCGGAAGCCGACGACGAAGTTGACGTAGTCGCGGCCGGGCGCGGTGCTGGTCTCGGCGCACCCGCTGAAGGCGCCGACCGTGCGATACAACTTGGGGGCGGCCTGGGCCAGGCTCAGGACGGAAGTCCCCGACATCGACAGTCCCGCGATGGCGTTGACCCCGGTCGTCTCGAGCGTGGCGTCGACGATCGGGGGAAGTTCCTCGGTGAAGAAGGTGGTCCACTTGTTGAGGCCGAGGACGGGATCGGGCTTCTCCCAGTCGGTGTAGTAGCTGTAGGCGCCGCCGACCGGGGTGACGACGTTGACGTTCTTGTCGGCGAAGAAGCCGACCACATCGGTCTTGGCCTGCCAGGTTGCCGTGTCCTCGCCGCCACCGGCACCGTTGAGCAGGTACAGCGTCGGACGGGGCACGCTGGGATCCGCGGGGCGGATCACCTCGAGCAGGATCACCTTCTCCATCGCTGCCGAGTAGACGTACATGTTCAGCTGACGGTCGCCGACCTCTTCGACGTGGTCGAGGACGGATCCGTCTGCCGATGCAGGTTTCTCGGCTGGGAGGGTTCGCCACGCGTCCGCCGACGCCACCCCCCCGAAGAGGCTCGACGCGGCGATGACGGCAACGACGAGGATGGTCCGGCAGTGTCCGATCGCGTTCATGGTCGCTCCTCGCACTTTGACTGCGATGCCCGACGGCGGTTCGGTGATGCTGAAGAACAATCCCTCTGAGGGTAACCGGAAAACACCACCCCCACGAGCAAAGTTCACGTACCCGCCGAGAGTGCGCGGGCCAGCGCGGGCCCGATGATCGCCAGTGCCTGCGGTTCGATCATCTCGTTGTGCCCGCAGTCCACGGGTTGCTCGTCGATCCGGCCGGTCACGAGCGGGCGCCACTCGTTCGCCGACCGCGCCCGGGTCGCGCCGTCCCCGTCACGCGTGGCCGGGAAGACGAGCAGGTCCCCGTCGTACACCCTGGGGACGAAGTGGTGTGCGAGCCGCGTCGAGTTCTCGTATCCCGCGGCGATCCGCTCGAGGTCTCGCCCCCGCACTCCGGTCTCGGCCCCGAACGACTCGTCGATCAGGTGCGCGGCCCGTTCGTAGGTCAGCTCGCCGCCGGTGTCGGTCTCGAGCCCCAGCCCGCGCAGGAGGTCCCGTACCTCCAGCCGGCGCGGCGGCGGGTCCTCGCCGTCGTCAGGGTAACTGTCCATCACGGCCAGGGTGGCGACTTCTTCGCCGGCGCTCTGCAGTTCGACGGCCACGGCGTGCGCGATGACCCCGCCGAGCGACCAGCCGAGCAGGTGGTACGGGCCGGTGGGCGCGATGCCCCGGATCTCCTCGACGTAGCGGCGGGCGAGTTGTTCGATCGACCGGTACTCACCGTCACCGCTGATCGTGGGCAACTGCAGTCCGTAGGCGGGTCGGTCCGGCGGCAGGTACCGCATCAGCCCGGCGTAACCCCAGGACAGCCCGATCCCCGGATGCACGCAGAACAACGGCGGCCCGCTCCCCTGCGCGCGCAGCGGAATCACCACGGCCAGGGCCGCTTCCGCCTCGACACTCCGCGCCGGGGTGTCGAGGCGTCTGGCCAGGCCTGCCGGGGTGGGGTCGAGGAACAGCCATTGCAGCGGGACCCGCCGGTCCAGCCGGGCCTGCAGCGCGCCGACGATCCTGGTGGCGACCAGGGAGGTCCCACCGAGGTCGAAGAAGCTGTCGGCGGTGCCCACCCGATCCAGCCCGAGCACGTCCGCGAAGACGTCGACGACGGTGTGCTCGGCCTCCGTGACCGGGGCCCGGAACTCGGCGGCCGTGGAACCGAACTCGGGCGCGGGCAACGCCTTCCGGTCGAGCTTGCCCACCGGGGTCATCGGAATCCGGTCGAGGACCGTCACCGCGGACGGCACCATGTGCGCGGGCAGTCGCTCCGCCGCGTAGGTGCGCAGTTCCGCGGGCTCCACCTCCCGCCCGCCGACGGTCCGCACGTACGAGGCGAGCACGGTGTGGCCGGACGGGCCGGTGTACCCCACGGTGGCGGCGAAGTCGACCGCCGGATGGCGGGTGAGCACCGCGTCGATCTCCCCGAGTTCGATGCGGAAGCCACGCACCTTCACCTGGAAGTCGCTCCGGCCGATGTACTCGAGCGTGTGGTTGGCATGCCACCGCACCACGTCACCCGTCCGGTACATCCGGCCGCCCGGCTCGCCGAAGGGGCAGGACACGAAGCGATCCGCGGTGAGCGCCGCCCGGTTGTGGTACCCGCGAGCCATGCCCGGCCCGGTGATGTACAACTCGCCGGGCACCCCCACCGGGACGGGCTGCAGTCGCTCGTCGAGGACCAGGAACCCGAATCCCAGTGCGGGCGAACCGATGTTCACGTCCTCGCCGGGACGCATGGGGGCGCTGACACTCGCCTGGACGGTGGTCTCCGTGGGCCCGTATCCGCTGTGCAGGCTCCGGCCGGGCGCCCACTGCGCGACCACCTCCGGCGGGGAGGCCTCACCCACCAGGTCGAGGACACGCAAGGCGTCGAGCCCGTCGTCACCCAGCGCCGCCAGCGCGGTCGGCGTGATGGTCGCGTGGGTCACCTGTTCGCGACGAAGCAGATCCGCCAGCTCACTGCCGCCGTAGACCGTGGGCGGGACGATGACGACCCGGGCCGACGCGCTGAACGCCATCATCAGCTCGAACACCGACGCATCGAAACTCGGGGAGGCCAGCTGCGACACCCGGGAGTCGTGGGCGACCTGGAAGCGTTCACGAGTTTCCGCGGTGAAGTTGGCCAGGCCCCGGTGCGTGACGGTCACCCCCTTCGGCCGTCCCGTCGAGCCGGATGTGTAGATGAGATACGCCGGGTGCGCGAGGTACAGCGGAGTCGTCCGGTCCTCGTCGGTGACCGGCGCCGACGGCATCGCCGCCACCCGCTCGGCGAAGTCCTCGCCGTCGAGCACCAGCCACTCCACGGTGTCGGGCAGGTTGCTCCGGCGGCCACTCACGGTGAGCCCGAGTGCGGCCCGGCAGTCGGTGAGCATGTAGTCGATGCGATCACGGGGGTAGGCCGGATCGACGGGCACGAAGGCCGCCCCGGCCTTGGTCACCGCCCAGATCGCGACCACGTCCTCGATCGACCGGGTCATTCCCAGCGCCACGAAGGTCTCCGGTCCCGCCCCGCGGTCGCGCAGGACCCGCGCCAGCCGGTTGGACCACTCGTCGAGCTCGCGGTAGCTGATCCGCCGGTCTTCGTAGGACAGGGCCACCGCATTCGGGTCCAGTGCGGCGGCCGCCGTCAGTAGGTCGGGCAAGCGCTGCGGGCACACCTCCGGCGCCCCGTGTGCCGGCACCATCTCGCGAAGCTCCATCTCGCCGAGAAGTGGGAGGTCCCCGACCGGCCGGTCAGGGTTCTCGGTCACCGCGTCGAGGATCCGCACGAACCGGTCGGCGAACCCTTCGACGGTGTCGGCGTCGAAGAGGTCGGTGGCGTAGTCGACGGCGCCGGTCATCCCGGCCGGCGCACCGCCGGCATCGAACTCCTCCGCCAGGATGAATTCGAGATCGACCTTGACCACGTCGAGTTCGGGGTCGACCGCGTGGACCTCGAGCCCCGGCAGGGCCAGGACCGGTCGCTCGTTGTTCTGAAATTCCAGTGACACCTGGACAATCGGCGAGTACGCCGTCGAACGAGCCGGCCCGATCGCCTCCACCACCCGCTCGAAGGGGACCTCTGCGTGCGCGAAGGCCGCGAGGTCGACCTCGCGGCAGTGCGCCGCCAGGGCGGTGAACGACCCGGCGGCGTCCACCTGTGTGCGCAGGGCGAGGGTGCCCACGAACATGCCGACCAGATCGTCGAGGGCGGGCTCGCCCCGGCCGGCGATCGGGGTGCCGACGGCCACGTCCGGGGTGCCGCCGAGCCGACTGAGCAGTAGCGCCAGGGCGGCGTGCGCGGTCATGAACTCGGTGCAGCGAAGACTTCTCGACAGCTCCCTGATGCGTCGGTGAAGGTCCCGGTCGACGGTGAAGTGGATGCGCGCACCGCGGAAGGTCTGCTGGGCGGGACGGTCTCGGTCGGTGGGGAGTTCGAGGAGATCCGGCATCTCCGCCAGCGCGGTCGTCCAGTAGTCGAGTTGACCGGAGAGCAACGACTGGGGGTCGTCGGCCGAGCCCAGCAGCTCCCGCTGCCACAGGGAGTAGTCGGCGTACTGCACCGGCAGCGGCGCCCAATCGGGCTCGCCGCCGCGGACGCGGGCACCGTAGGCCGTCATCACGTCACGCACCAGCGGCACCATCGAGAACCCGTCTGCCGAGATGTGATGAACCACGACGGCGAGGACGTGCTCGACGGGGTCGAGTGAGAACAGTCCGGCCCGCAGCGGAATCCCCGCTGTGACATCGAAACCGGCCGAGACCAGCCGGGCCAGCTCCGACCGCAACCCGCGCTCGCCGGAGACGTGGACGGGGACCAGGGAGGGCGCGGCAGCCTCGGCCGGCAGTATCTGCTGGACCGGCCAGTTCCCGCGGACCGGGAACACCGTGCGCAACGACTCGTGCCGGGCGACGACATCGGCGAGCGCCGAGTTCAACGCTCGCACATCGAGTTCACCGCCGAGTCGCACCACGATCGGGATGTTGTATGCGGCCGAGGCGGTGTCGAACTGGTTGACGAACCACATCCGCTGCTGCGCGAACGACAGCGGAATGTCCTCGGGCCGGGTGCGGGCCGCGAGCACCGGACGTTCGGACGTGCGCGCACCGCCGTGCCCGATCCGGGCGGCCAACGATGCGACCGTGGGCGCCTCGAACAGGTCGCGCACCCCGCAGCCGGTGCCCAGCGACGCCCGCAGTCGCGCCATCACCCTGGTGGCGCTCAGGGAATTGCCGCCGAGGTCGAAGAACCCGGCGTCGACACCGACCCTAGCAAGGCCCAGCACCTCCGCGAAGACGTCTGCCACGGCCTCCTCGACCGGACCGCTCGGCGGCCGGTACTGCCCTGTCCGGGAAAGGAGGTCGGGTTTCGGCAGTGCCGTGCGGTCCAGCTTGCCGACCGCCGTCAGGGGAATGTGGTCGAGCACCGTGATCGAGGCGGGCACCATGTGCGACGGCAACCGGTCCGCCAGTCGTCGGGCGAGTTCGGCGGTGTCGAGGGACCGGCCCGACGTCGGTACCACATAGGACGCCAGCAGGGTGTCGCCCGCCGCGCCCCGGTCCGCGAGTGTGGCGGCAAACCCGACGTTCGGCTCCGACATGAGCGTGGCGTCGATCTCGCCGAGTTCGACGCGGAACCCGCGCACCTTCACCTGGAAGTCGCTGCGGCCCACGTACTCGACGCTCCCCTCCGCCGCCCACCGCACGATGTCGCCGGTGCGGTACATCCTCGTCCCGGGGCTGGAGGGATCGGCCACGAACCGTTCGGCGGTCAGTGCCGGCCTGCGGTGGTAGCCGCGGGCCAGACCCACCCCGGCGAGGTACAACTCGCCCGGAACTCCCACGGGGACCGGCTGAAGTCTGGTGTCGAGCACCAGTTCCCGCACACCGCGGATGGGCCCGCCGACCGTGATCGGCGCGCCCGCGACCATCGGTTCGCTGATGTTGGACATCACCGTCGTCTCGGTCGGCCCGTAGGCGTTGTACAACCGGCGCTCCCCTGCACCGGGCGCGGCCCAGCGGGCCACGAGTTCGGGTGGGCACGCCTCACCTCCGAACACCACCTCCGAGAGATGTTCGAGCCCAACAGGATCGACCGATGCCAGCGCCGCGGTGGTGATGAAGGCGTGGGTGACCTCCCGCTCGGCCAGCAGCCGCGCGAGGTCCTCGCCGCCGAATACGGTTGGCGGCGCGATCACCATCGTCGCGCCGGCGCCGAAGGCCTGCAGGTACTCGAACACCGACCCGTCGAAACTCGGCGTGGAGAAGTGCAGGGTGCGAGACCTCGGAGTTGCCCCGAAGCGTTCGAGTTGGTCCCGGGCGAAGTTGTCGAGTCCGCGGTGGGTCACCACCACACCCTTGGGCCGGCCCGTCGAACCCGAGGTGTAGACGACGTACGCGGCGGTGTCCAGCAGGACCGGACCGGTTCGATTGGCATCGGTCACCGGCCCGGCGGAATGCCGAGCGCTTTCGCTCACGAAGTCGGGATCGTCGAGGACCAGCCAGCGTGCGGCATCCGGTAGCCGGTCCCGGTGTTCGGCCGTGGTCACGCCGATTCTCGCCCCGGAGTCGAGGAGCATGTGGACGACCCGCTCGTCGGGGTAGTTCGGGTCGATCGGGACGAAGGCCGCCCCCGTCTTGGCCACCGCCCACACCCCGCGCACCGAGTCGACGGACCGCGGTATCCCGATGGCGACGAAGGTCTCCGGGCCCACACCCCGCGCGAGGAGTGCGCGGGCAAGACGATTCGACCGCTCGTCCAGGTCGCGGTAGCTCACGTCCTCGTGGAGGTAGGACAGCGCGGTCGCGTCCGGGTCGAGCGCCGCCGCCTCGGCGAGTATCTGCGGCAGGGTGCGGGTCGACCCGCCGGGACCGCCGCGGACCGGAACGAGGTCGGCGCGTTCTCGGTCCGTCAGCAGCGACAGCGCGGCCAGCGGCCGGTCCGGGCGGGCACAGGCGTCGAGCACCCGCAGCACGCGCCCGGCGATGCCGTCGACGGTGTCGACGTCGAAGATGTCGGGCAGGTACTCGAATTTCAGGCGCAGCCGAGAGTCGACGGACGCCACCAGACTCAGCGGGTAGTGGGCGGCGTCGCGCGCCTGCACCCCGTCGACACGCATCCCGGCGATGTCGGTGTCGGTCGAGAGCCCTTCGCGGTCAACGGGATACGACTCGAACACGGTCAATGTGTCGAATCCGACCTCCGGCCCCGCGGAGCTCGAGATCTCGGCCAGTCCGGTGTAGTGGTGATCCAACAACGCCGTCTGCTCGGCCTGCACGCGTTCGAGCAGGGCGCCCACCGTCTCGCCGGGGCGCAGCCTGATCCGGACGGGCAGGGTGTTGATGAACAGTCCGATCATCGTCTCGATGCCGGCCAGCTCGGGCGGACGTCCCGAGACGATGGCACCGAACACCACGTCGTCGCGACCGGTCAACGCGGCGAGCACGATCCCCCACGACACCTGCACGAGGGTGTTGACGGTCAGTCCGCGTGACCGTGCGAGCACGCGCAGGCGGGTGGTGCGCTCCTCGTCCAGGTCGAACACCCACTCCTGGGTGATCGTGGACAGCCGCCGGCCTCGGTCCGCCGGGGTGAGCAACGTCGGACCCTCCACCCCGGCGAGGGCCAGAGCCCACGCCTGCGTGGCGGCGCCGTCATCGCGGTTCGTCAGCCACGCCAGGTAGTCGCGGTACCCGCGCACCCTTGGCAGCGCAGACGGGTCGGCGTCGGTGGCGTAGAGCGTCAGCAACTCCTTGACCAGCAGTGGCATCGACCAGCCGTCGAGCACGATGTGATGGTTGGTCGACACCAGCCGGTACCGGTTCGGCGCGGTCGCGATCAGCATGAACCGGATCAGCGGGGCGCTCGCCATGTCGAACGGGCGGACCCGGTCCTGCGCCAGCAGGCGCTGAAACTCCGACTCCGCCGCACTGTCGTCGAGGGCGGTCAGGTCGACCTCGGTCCAGGGCGCCCGCACCCGGTGCCGGACAACTTGAACCGCGTTGCCCCCGGGGTCGCGTAGGAAGGCGACCCGCAGGTTCGCGTGCCGGTCCAGCAGGGCGTCGGTGGCGCGCCGCAGGCGAGGCGGGTCCACCACGCCGACGAGGTCGAGGCTCACCTGCACCAGGTAGGCGTCGACGGACTCGTCGGCCAGCTCGGCGTGGAAGAGCATGCCGGCCTGCAGGGGCGAGAGCGGCCACACATCGGTCAGGTCGCGGCAGCGGCTCTCCAGTGCCTCGAGCGCATCCTGGCGAAGGTCGACGAGATCGAAGTCCGACGGCGTGAACCCGCCGCCGCCCGACTCGGCGTGGGCGCCGAGCCCGGCGAGCGCCGCCATCCACAGCTGCGCGAGCTCCTCCACGTCCTCCCGTTGCAGGACACCCGGCGGGTACGTCCACGTGGATCTCAGCCGGGGCCCGTCATCGGTGTCGGCGGTCAGCGCGTTGACGTCGACGACGGCCGCGACGGGCATCGCGGCCCTCGATGCCCCGCGCAGTCCGGGTTCCTCGATCGGCGACCACTCCTCCTCGGACGCGGCGGCATTCCGGGCCAGCCTGCCGAGGTAGTTGAAGCTGACCTGGGGCAGCGGCCGCGACGCAAGCGCCTGGGCGCTCCCGCTGTTCAGGTACCGGAGCAGCCCGAAACCGATGCCGTGGTCGGGAACGGCGAGGAGCTGCTCCTTGACCGCCTTCATCGCGTCCCCCGCTGACGGTCCCCCGGCGAACGCGTCGTCGAGGTCCACACCGCTCAGCTCGAGTCGAACCGGGAAGATGGTGGTGAACCATCCGACGGTCCGGGCGAGATCCGTCCCCGGGGCCACCTGCTCTTCGCGGCCGTGCCCCTCGAGACTCACGAGCGCCTCGGCGAGGTCGACCCCGCGGCGGCGCCGCCACCGGATCAGGGCCATGGCCAGCGCCGTCAACAGCCCGTCCCCCACGCCCGCGTGGAATGCCCGCGGCACGGTCGTCAGAATCGTCTCGGTCAACGCGGCGGGAACTCGCACCTGGACGTCCGCCGTGGTGGCAGCGGTGTCCGACGCCGCCACCGGACGCGACCCCAGTGCCGGATCCGGCGTGTCCAGCATCCGTTGCCACAGTTCGACTTCGGCGGATCGCTGGGGTTCCCGTGCGGCGTCGGTGAGGGCGTACGCCCACCGGCGCATCGAGGTCCCGGTCGGCTCCAGCGTCGCCGGTTTGCCGGCCCGCAGTTGTGCGTACGCCGTGGCGAGGTCCGGCATCAGGATCCGCCAGGACACACCGTCGATCGCCAGATGATGAACGGTGATCAGCAGCCGGCCCGGACCGTCGCCCGCGTCGAGCCACACCGCCTGCATCATCACGCCCGACTGCGGGTCGAGACGGTCGAGCGCGGCGTCGAGTTCGGCGCCGACATCGCCCGTCCGGGCGCGGCGGAGCACCGTGGCCGCCCGCACCGACCCTTCGGCTCGCGCCTCCATCGACCAGCCCCGCTCGGCACCGGCGGTGCGCCGCAGCCGCGCCCGGAGGAGGTCGTGCCGGTCCAGCACGGCCTGCACCGCCCGCGCCAGGGTGGCTTCGTCCAACGCCGCGGGAACGGTGAACAGTGCGGACTGCGCATAGCGACGGAAGTCCCCACCGCGGCCGAGCATCCACGTCGCGATCGGTGTCAGCGGTATCTCCCCGACTCCGCCACCGGGCAGTTCGTCGAGGAGGATGCCCTCCTCACCCGACTCGGCCACCTCGGCCAGTCCCGCAACGGTCTTACGCTCAAACACGTCGCGGGGCGAGATCAGGATCCCGGCCGCCTTCGCACGGGTGACCAACTGGATGGACATGATCGAATCGCCGCCGATGGCGAAGAACGAGTCGTCGACGCCGACCGAGTCGAGGCCGAGGACCTCCGCGACCAGGTCGGCGAGGATACGTTCCCGCTCGCCGACCGGGCTGCGGCCGGCGGTCGCCCGCTGCCCGAAGTCCGGTTCGGGCAGCGCCTTCCGGTCGAGTTTGCCGTTCACCGTCAGCGGCAGCGTGTCGAGAACCACCACCGCGGCCGGAACCATGTGCGGCGCCAGCCGCTGCGCGACCGCATCAATGAGCACGGTGGGGTCGGTCGCGAGGCCGGTCTGCGGCACCACGTACCCCACCAGTCGATCCCCCAGCACCGGATCCGCGCGCACCGTCACCGCCGCCTGCGCCACCCCCTCGCACGCGAGCAGGGCCGTCTCCACCTCCCCGACTTCGATTCGGTAGCCCTTCACCTGCACCTGGAGGTCGTTGCGGCCCAGGTACTCCAGCTGTCCGTGCCCGTTCCACCGGCCCAGGTCCCCGGACCGGTACATCCGCGAGCCTGGGGCGTAGGGGTCCGCGACGAATCGCGTGGATGTGAGTTCGGGCCGCCCGAGATACCCGCGCGAGAGCTGCACCCCGGAGACGTACATCTCCCCGACCACGCCGGGCGGCACCGGATGCAGGCGTCCGTCGAGCACGTGGACCCGCAGCCCGGGCAGCCCCCGGCCGATCACCGATGCGGACTCCGCGCTGTCACGGTCCGGGTCGATCGGCAGATGGCTGACATGCACCGTCGTCTCCGTGATGCCGTACATGTTGACCAGCGCCGGCGCCGAGTAGCCCCGGCGCGCGTGCCAGCGTGCCAGCTGCCCGAAGTCGAGTGCCTCCCCGCCGAGGATCACGTAGCGCAGGCACAGTCCGGGACCGTCGGCGAGACGATCCGCCTCCGCCAACTGGTAGAAGGCGGTGGGGGTCTGATTGACGACCGTGACGTGTTCGTCGCGCAGGAGCTCGAGGAACCTCTCGGGTGTGCGCACGGTGAAGTAGTCCACCAGCACCAGCCGGCCGCCGTGTGCGAGCGCGCCCCACATCTCCCACACCGAGAAGTCGAAGGCGGCGGAATGGAACATCGTCCACACGTCGGCCGGCCCGAACCCGAACAACGACTGCGTGTTCGCCAGCAACGCGACCACGTTGCGATGCGTGACCGCCACGCCCTTCGGCCGCCCGGTCGAACCGGAGGTGTAGATGACGTACGCCACCGAGTCCGGCCGCAGCGGACGCCTCCGGTCCACGTCGGTCACGGGCAGAGGCGAGAAGCGCCGCAGCGCGGTCAAGGTCTCCGGATCGTCCACGACCACCACCGGGACCTCACCGATGCCGACCGCCTGAGCGTCCGCGGTCGTGGTGAGCACACACCTCGGCCGGGCATCGCCGAACAGGTAGGTCAGCCGCTCCGCCGGTGAGCCCACGTCCACCGGGAGGTAACCGGCACCCGACTTCACCACCGCCAGCAGCGCCACCACCAAGTCGATCGACCGCGTCATGCCCACGGCCACCAGCGTTTCCGGGCCCACCCCCTGTGCCACCAACAGTCTCGCGAGCCGGTTCGCCCGCCGGTCGAGTTCCCGGTAGGTCTCTGATGCACCGTCGCAGCGCACCGCGACGGCGTCGCCGGCCGATGCCACCGACCGGTCGAACAGGTCCGCCAACGACACCGCGGCGACGTCGGTTCCCCGGCGGTGGGCCGAGCGGAGCAGGAACTCGCGTTCAGCGGCACGCAGGATGTCGATGTCGCCCACGGGCACGGCCGGGTCCACGGTCACGGCCTCGACCACCCGCGTGAACCGCTCCGCGAAGGCCTCGACCGACCGCCGGTCGAACACATCTGTGGCGTAACGGAAGCCGGCACCGATCCCCGCCGGCGCCCCGTCCTCGTCGACCCGCTCAGCGAGGCTCAGCTGCAGGTCGAATTTCGCCACCGCCAGGTCGACGTCGAGCGACCGGGCGGTCAGCCCTGCCAGTTCGAGGCGCGTACGGGTGGCGTTCTGGAATTCGAGCATCACCTGGAACAGCGGGGTGTGCGCGGTGGACCGGTCGGGTGCGAGTTCGTCCACCAGCCGCTCGAAGGGCATTTGCGAGTGCTCGAACGCACCGAGGTCCGCCGACCGCACCTCGGCGAGCACGCCGGCGAACGACGATCTCGCCGCCACCGGGGTGCGCAGCACCAGCGTGTTGACGAACATCCCCACCATGTCGTCGAGTTCGGCGTGGCCGCGGCCCGCGATCGGCGTCCCCACCACCACGTCGTCCGATCCCGACAACCTGGCCAGCAGCACCGCGAACGCCGCGTGCACCACCATGAACACCGTCGAATGACTCTGGCGTGCAAGGTCGGTCAGTGCATGATGCACGGACGGCGAGATCTCGAACGCGACAACCTCGCCGTCGAAGGACCGCTGCACCGGCCGCGGCCGGTCCAACGGCAGCGCCAGCACCGCGGGGACGCCCGACAGCGTCCGGGTCCAGTAGTCCAGCTGACCGGACATCACCGAATCGGGCTGCGCCCGTGTGTTCAGAAACTCGGTGCCCAGTGCCTCCCGCTGCCAGAGGCTGTAGTCGGCGTACTGCACGGGGAGCGGCGCCCAGTCGGGCGCCCGCTGCTGGGTTCGCGCCGTGTAGGCCACCATCACGTCCCGTGCCAGCGGTGTCATCGAGAAGCCGTCGGCCGCGATGTGGTGCACCACGATGGCCAGGACGTGCCGATCATGGTCGAGCCTGAGCAACCTGACCCGGATCGGAAGCTCGTCGGAGACGTCGAATCCCGTTCCGAAGAAGCCGGTGAGCGTGTCTCGAAGTTCGTGTTCCGCAACGGGTACCGGGCGTAGGTCGGGTACGCCGACGGTCGGGTCGAGGATCACCTGTCGGGGTCCGGCGGCGGAGCCGGGAAACACGGTTCGCAGCGCCTCGTGCCGCTCCGTGACGTCACCGAGCGCCGCTTGCAGCGCCTCGACGTCCACCGTCCCGTCCAACTGCAGGGCGACCGGGACGTTGTACGCCGGCGAGGAGGTGTCGAACTGGTTGACGAACCACATGCGCTGCTGCGCGAGCGAGAGTGGAATCCGATCGGGCCTCGAGCTCGAGATGAGGGACCTTGAAATGAGGGGCCCGGCGGTGAGCACCGGCGCGGTGGAACTCGTCGTCGTGGTCGACTCGATCGCGGCGGCCAGGTCGGACACCACCGGCGCGTCGAAGAACGCGGCCACACCCAGATTCGTGTCGAGTGCACTGCTGATGCGTGCCACCGCCCGGGCGGCGCTGAGCGAGTCGCCGCCGAGATCGAAGAAGCTGTCGTCCGCACCGACGCGTTCGGCGCCGGTGACGTCGGCGAAGGCCCTGGCGACCGCCTGCTCTGTGGGCGTGGCCGGGGCGCGGTACGCGGTGGCAGTGAATTCCGTTTCAGGCAGGGCCTTTCGGTCGAGCTTCCCGTTCACCGTCACCGGCAACCCAGCAAGCACCGTGACCACCGCAGGCACCATGTACCCCGGCAACCGAGCCGCCACCGACCCGAGAACCCCCCGCACCTCCAACCGCACCCCCGCCGCCGGCACCACATACCCCGCGAGATGGTCACCACGCGACCCGTCACCGCGCAGCACCACCACCGCCTGCGCCACCCCCGGGTGACGCARCAACGCCGCCTCGATCTCCCCCAACTCGATCCGCTGCCCCCGYAACTTCACCTGAAAATCCGTACGCSCCAGATACTCCAGCTCCCCGGAACCGTTCCAGCACAACAAGTCACCCGTGCGATACAACCGCGCACCGGGAACAAACGGACTCGCCACAAACCGATCCGCCGTCAGATCAGACCGACCGACATACCCCCGCGCCAACTGCACACCACCCAGGTACAACTCCCCCGCCACACCCACCGGCACCGGACACAAGCGCCCGTCCAACACGAACACCTGCGTGTTCCACACCGGCGCACCGATCGGCACACCCACCTCGTCCGCCGCGGTCACCTCGTGGAACGTCACGTCCACCGCGGCCTCCGTCGGCCCGTACAGGTTGTGCAACCGCACCGCCGGCAGGATCTCCCGCAACCGCGCCGCGGTCTCCGCCGGCAACGCCTCACCCGACGCGAACACCTGCCGCAACGTCGCGCATTCCACCGCCGACGGCTCCGCCACGAACACCGCCAGCATCGACGGCACGAAGTGCATCGTCGTCACCGACTGCTCGACAACCACCTGCGCCAG
>NZ_JBFUJP010000101.1:0-15872 GCF_056401315.1 Rhodococcus sp. P4_F5
CGGCAGGGGCGCCGGCCTCGGGCGCGGGCGGAGCGGGTGGCGTGGCCTTGAATCCGGGCGTCGGCTCGTAGGTCTTGGGCAGCGTCGCGTACGCCCCCGGGGCGGTGTACCCGCCGAACCAGGACGGGTACCCGGTGCCGGGGTAGCCGCTGGCCGGCGGCGCCGCGAAGGCGTCCGGGACCACCCCGGCCGGCAGCGGCGGCGGCACCGGCCTGCGCTGGTGCAGCAGCCACAGCCCGCCGAGCATCAGCGCCAGGCTGACCAGCCCGGACCCGCCGAGGCCGACGCCGACCGGGCCGAGGGTGCTCATCGCGATGACCAGTGCCACCGCCAGCACCACCGTCCGGGTGCCGGACTCCGAGCTGTGGCCCCGGCCGACCAGCGACTCCGCGGCCGAGGCCTGGTCGCCGGCCCGCGGCAGCAGCAGCCAGCAGGCGAGGTAGAGGACGATGCCGACGCCGCCGAAGATGGTGGACACCGCGAACGCGACCCGCACCAGCACCGGGTCCACTCCGTAGCGGTGGCCGATGCCGGCGGCGACACCGGCGATCGGGCCCCGGCTCGGCAAGCGCACCGGCCGGGTACGCCACAACTCCTGCAGTTGTTCGGGGAAGCTCGGATTGCTCATGCGACCATCGTGGCCCGGCCGGGCCCGGCGGCGCATCGGGACAAACCCTGATCTTTGCCGTCGTCCGCGGGCCGAGAGGGGCGGGGGAGATCAGGGTCCACCCTGATGCGCCGGGGCGTCGCCACGTGCCACCATCGACGGTGTGCAGCCCCTCTTCCGTGCCTACCCACCGGACCCGGCCCTCACTCCCCGGCTCGAGCGCCGGGCAGGTGGCCGGGTGGTCGGCGGCGTCGCGGGCGGGATCGCAGACCACCTCGGCGTCGACGTCCTCAAGGTTCGGCTGGCGTTCGTGTTCCTGGGTGTGCTCGCCGGTGCGGGCATCGTCGCGTACGGACTGCTGTGGATCTTCACCCCCGCGGGCACGGACACCGAGCGGCCCAGTCACACCGAGCGCCAGCGCGCGTTGGGGCTGGCGGTCATCGGCCTCGCCCTGTCGGCGGGGCTGACCTGGCTGCTGAGCGGCACCGCCGCCTCGGTGATCGCGCCGGTGATCGTGGTCGCGATCGGCGCGGCGTTCGTGTGGCGGGAGTTCGACTCCGACGGGCCACGGTCGGCGATCGGGCTGCCGCAGCGGCCCACGGTGCTCACCTGGGCGCGGGTGCTCGGCGGCGCCACCCTCATCGTGTTCGGGCTCGGCGTGGTGGTGCTCGCGCGCGTCGACCTGGAGTCGCTGCGCTCGTCGTTGCTGGCGGTGGTGGTCACGTTGATCGGGGCCGGGCTGCTGACCGTGCCGCTCTGGCTGCGGATGTGGCGGGCCCTGGGCGAGGAACGCAGCGCCCGGATCCGGAACGAGGAGCGCGAGGAGATCGCCTCGCACCTGCACGACTCGGTGCTGCAGACACTGGCGCTGATCCAGAAGCAGGCGGACCGGCCGCAGGAGGTCATGCGGTTGGCCCGCGGTCAGGAACGGGAGCTGCGCAAGTGGCTCTTCGACGGCGGGGACGCCGCGCACGCCAGCCTGGCCGAGGCGCTGCGCACCATCGCGGGCGAGGTCGAGGACCAGCACGGCATGACGGTGCGGCCGGTGACGGTGGGGGACGTGCGTCTCGACGTGGACGAGGCCGAGTCGGGTCTGTCCAAGGAGAGTTTCACCGCACTGCTCGGTGCCACCCGTGAGGCACTGGTCAACGCGGCCAAGCACTCCGGCGAGACCAATGTCGACCTGTTCGCCGAGGCGGAGGCCGACGAGGTGAATGTGTTCGTGCGTGACCGCGGTACCGGGTTCGACCCCTCCGCGGTGCCGGAGGACCGACAGGGTCTGACGAAGTCGATCCGGGCACGGGTGGAGCGCCGGGGCGGGCAGGTCGAGGTGCACTCGGCCCCCGGACGCGGAACGGAGATCCGGATTCGGATGCCCCGCAACGGGAACGGGAGCGGGACGGGCGCCGCAGCAGAGCCGGTCCAGGAGGACGACGCGACCGTCATAGAGTGGTCACAACAGTCGACGCGGCCCCCTGCCGATCCCGTCCACGCCCACCCCAGCACAGAGGAGCAGCCCAGGTGACATCCGCCGGAACCGTGTACCGCGTCTTCCTTGTCGACGACCATGCCGTGTTCCGGTCCGGGGTGCGCGCCGAACTCGGCTCGGAGTCGGACATCGAGGTGGTCGGCGAGGCGGGCGCGGTCGCGGAGGCGATCGCGGGGATCAACGCGTCCGCACCGGACGTGGTGCTCCTCGACGTGCACATGCCGGACGGCGGCGGGGTCGCGGTACTCGGCGGGATCGCGCCGGGCCCGGTGTGCCTGGCGCTCAGCGTGTCCGACGCCGCGGAGGACGTCATCGCGGTGATCCGGGCGGGCGCGCGCGGGTACGTCACGAAGACCATCTCGGGCGCGGAACTCGCGGACGGGGTGCGCCGGGTGGCCGGGGGTGACGCGGTGTTCGGCCCGAGGCTGGCCGGCTTCGTTCTCGACTCGTTCACCGGGCGGTCGACGGCGCCGGAGCCGCCGCTGGACCCGGAACTGGACTCGCTCACGCCGCGGGAGCTCGAGGTGCTGCGACTGCTGGCGCGTGGCTACACCTACCGCGAGATCGCCGAGACCCTGGTGATCTCGATCAAGACGGTGGAGACGCACGCATCCAACGTGCTGCGAAAGACCCAGCAGTCCAACCGGAATGCGCTCACCCGGTGGGCGCACCGGCGTCGGATCGAGTGACGGCGACCTCACCAGGTGCGGCGAGCCAAGACGATTCGCCAGGTGGTGCCGGGGTGAGTCACATCCGGGTCAGGGCGAGGATCACCACGGCGACGACGGCGAGCGCGACGCACAGCAGCACGATGGCGACGGCCATCGGGACGGCCGAGTGGGCCGGCGCCACCGGCAGGTGGCCGGGGGCCTCGGGCACCCGGGGTCCGGGGCGGGGCACCCGGTCCAGCGGGACGCTCTGGTGCGCGGCGGGCAGTCCGGTGACGGTGCTCGACGGCAGGCGGTTCGCGCGCCGGACCGGCCCGCTGGCCGCCGACCGCCGCGCCCAGAACGGCACCGTGCCGTCCGGTTCGAGCAGGGGCGCGTCGAGGACGTAGCCGATGCTGCCGCCGCTGCCCGCGGCGATGTGGGCCAACAGGTCCCGGGCCTGCGCCATGGTGGGGCGCCGTGCCGGGTCGGGTTCGAGCATCAGCAGCAGTGCGTCGGTGAGGTCGCCGCTGTGCACCGGCCGCATGATCTCGGCCTTGGCGACCTTGTGCAGCAGGGCGATCGAGTTCTCGTCGATGCCGAACGGGGGCTGCCCCTCGGTGGCGGTGTACAGCGTGGCGCCGAGCGAGAACACGTCGGAGGCCTCGGTGGGGTCCTCGCCGCGGGCGACCTCCGGCGCGAAGTAGGCGGGGGTGCCGGTGATCACACCGGTCTGGGTCACGTGCGGGTCGCCCTTGGCGCGGGAGATGCCGAAGTCGCTGATCTTCACGGTGCCCGCGGCGCGGCCGCGGTCGGCGATCAGGATGTTGCCGGGCTTGATGTCGCGGTGCACGATGCCGGCGGCGTGGGCCTGGGACAGCGCGTCCGCCACCTGGGCGCCGATCTGGGCGACCTGCAGCGGCGGCAGGGCCTCGGTCACGTTGAGGGCCTGCGCCAGGCTGCGCGAGGGCAGGTACTCCATGACCAGCCAGGGCTCACCGCCCTCGAGGGCCACGTCGTACATGGCGATGGAATGGTCGTGGGAGAGCCTGGCCGCGATCCGGCCCTCACGCATCGCGCGGGCGCGGACGTCGCGGGCGGCTTCCTCGGTGAGCCCGGCGGTGGAGATGACCTGCTTGATGGCGACCTCGCGGTCGAGCAGGGTGTCGCGGGCGAGCCAGACCGAACCCATGCCGCCGCCGCCGAGCTTGGCGCTCAGGCGGTACCGACCGGCCACCAGATAGTCCGGTCCGACGATCCGCTGCTCCCGCTCCTGCTCCTGCTCCGCCACACCGTGAGGGTAGTGGACGTTGCCGACGGTGCAGCCAGTCCGAACGGTGAGCTGCGTCTCGTGGCCGACGCGGACCGGCTCGGTTGCCTTGACGTCGACGGACGGAGTGGGCTTTACTGGGTTTGATCGAAAGAGTGTTCGATTTCTGCGTCTTCCCCGCGGGTGTCGTCCGGCGTACGTCGGCGGAGGGAGCTGTGGTGGTGGAGTCAGGCGCGGTGTTGTCGGGTTCGGTGCCGACGGATTTGGCTGCGACGGATTCGGTTCCGGCGGCTGGGGTCGACTCGGTCGTGGGGCTGTCCCGGTCGGAGCGGCTCGAGCAGCTCCGCCGCCAGATCGCCGCGGTGCCCGCACGTGGCGAGGCGGTGGCCCGCCCGGCCCGGCCCTGGGGCGGTGCCGGGCAACCGGGCCGGGCCGTACCGGGCACCCGGGTCACGCCCGACGAGGGCCGCGGTCGACCGGTGCTGCCGGTGCCGCCCGCGCTGGCCAGGCTGTTGCCCGGCGGCGGGCTCGCGCGCGGCTCGGTGGTCTCGGTGTCCGGTGCGGGTTCGCTGCTGTCGGGCCTGCTGGCCGCGGTGACCGAGTCGGGCGGGCATGCGGCGGTGATCGGACTGCCCCGGCTGGGCCTGCTGTCCGCCGTCGAGATGGGCGCCGAGCTGGGCCGGCTGGCGGTGATCCCGGACCCGGGGCCGGATCCGGTCGAGGTGGCGGCGGTCCTCCTCGACGGCATGGACCTGGTGGTGCTGGGGCTCGGCGGGCTGGCGGTGCCGCCCTCGCGGACGCGGGCGATCGTGGCCCGGGCCCGGAGCAAGGGCGCCACGCTGGTGGTGACGGACGGGCACTGGGGCGGCGCCGAGGTGCGGTTGGCGGCCGCGGTGCGCGGCTACCAGGGTCTGGGGGAGTCGGGTCGCGGGCGGCTGTACGGGCTGCGGCTGGCGGTCACCGTGGAGGGCCGGGCCTTCCAGGCCCGCACCGCCCGGCTGGACCTGCGTCCGGTCCGCGGCCGGGTGGAATGGGTGCCGGAGGAGGTCGCCGTCGCGGCGCGTGCCGGGGCAGGGCCGCTCGAACTCGGAAGCGGTGTCGCATGAGTGCCGGGATCGTGTCGAGTCCGGCCCGGGTGCTGGCGTTGTGGTGTCCGGACTGGCCGGCGGTCGCCGCCGCCGCGGTGGCGGACCTGGCTCCGGCCGAACCGGTCGCGGTGCTGTCGGGCAACCGGGTGATCGCGTGTTCGGCGCCGGCCCGCGCCGAGGGGGTCCGCCGGGGGCTGCGCAGGCGCGAGGCGCAGGGGCGCTGCCTGCGGCTGCACGTGTTCGCCGCGGACCCCGGCCGCGACGCCCGACTGTTCGAGCCGGTGGCCGCGGCCGTCGACGCGGCGGCACCCGGGGTGGAGGTGCTGCGCCCGGGGCTGCTGGTGCTCGCCGCGCGCGGGGTGAGTCGCTACTTCGGTTCCGAGGAGTCCGCCGCGGAACGGCTGGTCGACGAGGCCGCGGCGGCCGGGGTGGAGTGTCAGGTGGGGGTGGCGGACGAGCTCTCCACCGCCGTGATCGCGGCCCGCCGGGCGGTGCTGGTCCCACCCGGCGGGGGCGCCCGGTTCCTGGCGCCGATGCCGGTGTCCGAGTTGGCCGCCGAGCCCGCCCTGTCCGCGCCCGAACGTGCAGACCTGGTGGACCTGCTGCGCCGGCTGGGCCTGCGCACCATCGGCGACTTCGCGGCCCTGGCCCCGGTGGCGGTGGCGTCCCGTTTCGGTGCCGACGCCGTGCTGGCCCACCGCAGCGCGCGCGGGGAGCCGGAGCGTCCGCCCTCGGCGCGGCCGTTGCCGCCGGACCTCGCGGTCGAGCACCGCCCGGACCCGCCTCTCGACCGGGTGGACGCGGCGGCCTTCGCGGCGCGGGCGTTGGCGGAGCGGCTGCACGCCCGGCTGGCCGCCGCGGGGGTGGCCTGCACCCGTCTGCTGGTGCATGCGAGTGCCGGTAACGGAGAACATCTTTCGCGAACCTGGCGCTGCGCGGAGCCACTGACCCCGGAGGGCACGGCGGATCGAGTGCGCTGGCAGCTGGACGGCTGGCTCACCGGCCGCAGTGAGTCCCGGCCGACCGCGGGAATCGAGGTGCTACGGCTCGAGCCGGTGGAGGTGGTGGCGGCCGGGGCGCTGCAGCTGGGGTTGTGGGGCGGGGTCGGTGCGCAGGACGAGCGGGCCCGCCGCGCGCTGGTCCGGGTCCAGGGACTACTCGGCGGCGATGCGGTGCAGGTGGGCGTGCTCAGCGGCGGCCGGGGTCCGGGGGAACGGGTCACCCTGCTGCCGCTGGGCGACGAGCTGGTGCCCGCGGCGGACCCCGCGGCGCCGTGGCCCGGTCGGCTGCCCGAACCCGCGCCCTCCGCGGTGCTGGCGGGCCGTCCGGCGGTGACGCTCGAGGACGCGGCCGGCGACGCGGTGTGGGTCACCGAGCGGGGTGCCTTCAGTGCGTCGCCGACGTTGCTGCGGTGGGGCAGGCGGAGCTGGCAGCTGCGGGGCTGGGCGGGCCCGTGGCTGCTCGACGAGCGGTGGTGGGACCCGGCGCAGTCGCGGCGCTCGGCCCGGGCGCAGGTGCTGCTGGACGAGCCGAAGGCGCTGCTGCTGATCTTCGTCGGCGCGAGCTGGGCCGTCGAGGGGGTGTACGAGTGAGGACGTCGCCCGCAGCTCCACGCCTGCGATCCATACCCCTAGGGGGTAAACTTTGCGGGCATGGACGCCGAGCGCGAGATGCACACGGACCACCCGGACGCCGAGGCCCCCGAGGGGAAGGACCACGGCGGGCACCCGTCCGGTCACGACCAGCACGGCGGTCACGACCAGCACGGCGCCGGGCACGGCGACCACGTCGCCCAGTTCCGGCGGCTGTTCTGGGTGATGCTGGTGCTCGCGGTGCCGGTGGTCCTGGCCAACGCGATGTTCGCGGACCTGGTCGGCTACTCCCTGCCCGCCGGCTCGGCGATCACCTGGGTCTCGCCGCTGCTCGGCACGGTCATGTACCTGTGGGGCGGCCGGCCGTTCCTGTCCGGCGCGGTCGCCGAGATCCGGGCCCGCCAGCCCGGCATGATGCTGCTGATCGCGCTGGCCATCACCGTTGCGTTCGTCGCCTCCTGGGGTGCCAGCCTCGGCCTGCTCGCCCACGACCTCGACTTCTGGTGGGAACTCGCGCTTCTCATCGTGATCATGCTGCTCGGGCACTGGATCGAGATGCGATCCCTCGGCCAGGCGTCGAGCGCGCTCGAGTCCCTCGCCGCCCTGCTGCCGGACGAGGCCGAACGGGTCGAGGGCGACGAGACGGTGACCGTGTCGACCGCGGACCTGGCCGCGGGCGACCTGGTCGTCGTCCGGCCCGGTGGCCGGATTCCCGCGGACGGCACCGTCGTCGACGGTGCCGCCGACGTGGACGAGTCGATGATCACGGGGGAGTCGCTGGCGGTGCGGCGCGAGGCGGGGGACCGGGTGGTCGCCGGCACCGTCAGCACCGACTCGGCGCTGCGGGTCCGCGTCACCGCGGTCGGCGACGACACCGCGCTCGCCGGCATCCGCCGTCTGGTCAGCGAGGCCCAGAACTCCTCCTCGCGCGCCCAGGTGCTCGCCGACCGCGCCGCGGCCTGGCTGTTCTGGTTCGCCCTCGGGGCCGCGCTGATCACCGCGGCGGTCTGGCTGATCCTCGGCGCCCCCGAGGACGCGGTCACCCGCACCATCACGGTCCTCGTCATCGCCTGCCCGCACGCGCTGGGTCTGGCCATCCCGCTGGTGGTGTCCATCGCGACCGAGCGGGCGGCCCGGGCCGGGGTGCTGATCACCGACCGTCGGGCGCTCGAGTCGATGCGCACCGTCGACGCGGTGCTCTTCGACAAGACGGGCACCCTCACCAAGGGCAGCCCCGCCCTCGTCGCCGCGGCCGGTGCCGGCGCGGTGGGCGAGGACGAGGCGGTCGCCCTGGCGGCCTCCGTCGAGCGCGACAGCGAGCACCCGCTCGGCCGGGCCATCGTGGCGGCCGCCGAACACCGTGGACTCACCGTGCCCGTTGCCGACGCGTTCCGCGCGCACAACGGCGTGGGCGTCACCGGCACCGTCGCCGGGGCGGAGGTCGGCGTCGGCGGACCGAAGATGCTTGCCGACCGCGGGCTGGACGCACTGCCCCAGACCCGCGACTGGGCTGCGCAGGGGTCGACGGTGCTGCACGTGATCCGCGACGGCGTCGTCGTCGGGGCGGTCGCGCTGGCCGACGAGATCCGCCCGGAGTCAGAGCAGGCCATCGATGCCCTGCACCAGCGGGGCGTGCACGTCGCGATGATCACCGGCGATGCCGAGGCGGTGGCGCGGTCGGTGGCGCGTCGGTTGGGGATCGTGGCGAGCGGAGCGACGGGGAATGTTGCGGACGAGGTGTTCGCCGGGGTGCTGCCGCAGGACAAGGGTGCGAAGGTCAAGGAGCTGCAGTCCGCCGGCCGCAAGGTCGCCATGGTCGGCGACGGCGTCAACGACGCCCCGGCGCTGGCCCAGGCGGACGTCGGGATCGCCATCGGCGCCGGCACCGACGTGGCCATCGCCTCCGCCGGGGTGGTGCTGGCCAGCGACGACCCGCGTTCGGTGCTGTCGGTGATCGAACTCTCCCGCGCCACCTACCGCAAGATGATCCAGAACCTCACCTGGGCGGCCGGATACAACGTGATCGCGGTGCCGCTCGCCGCGGGCGTCCTGGCGCCCTGGGGTTTCACCCTCCCGATGGAGGTCGGTGCCCTGCTGATGTCCGCGTCGACGGTGGTGGTGGCGGTCAACGCCCAACTGCTCCGGCGGCTGGACCTGCGTCCCGAGGCGATCCTGGGCACGCCCGCTCGGTAGCCTCGCTGCGCGAGGACCAGTGAACGGCGCGAAGGGCGGTAACCGATGGTGACGACGGCTGTGGCCACCACGGTCGACGGGCTCGAGATCTCCTACCGGGACTCCGGCGGCCCGGACGCCGTGCCGGTGCTGCTGGTGCACGGCATGGGCGGCGACAGCCGCACCTGGGACCGGTTCGCCAGGACCCTGGCGCAGGGCGGTCGTCGCGTGATCGCCGTCGACCTGCGCGGCCACGGGCGCAGCGCGCACGCGCCGTCGTACCTGTTCGACGAGTTCGGCGACGACCTGCTCACGCTGTGCGAGCACCTGGCACTCGACGAGGTGGACGTGGTCGGGCACTCGCTCGGCGGGCACTGCGCGAGCCTGCTCGCCCAGTCGCGTCCCGGGCTGGTGCGGCGGCTGGTGCTCGAGGAGACGCCGCTGCCGCTGCGCCCGGGCGAGACCGTTGGGCCGATGTCCGGCCGGCTGCCGACACCGGTCGAACTGTGGCACGCGACCACCAGCCTGCTGCGTCATCCTCGGGCGGCGCTGGCCTTCGACCGGTCCATGACCCGCAGCGCGCTGGCCCAGTTCCACCAGCCGAACCCCGCCTGGTGGGACCGGCTGCCGCGGATCGCGGCGCCGACGCTGGTGGTCTGCGGGGGACCGTCCGGCATGGTGCATCCCGGCAGGCTGACCGCGGCGGCCGCGGCGATCCCGAACTGCCGGGTGGTGACCATCGAGGTGGGGCACAGCGTGCACCGTGACCGGCCGAACCAGTTCGAGGCCGTGGTCGCGGCGTTCCTCGCCGGCGAGTGAACAGCCCGCGTCACCAGCCCGCGCTGAACGAGTACCAGGGCCCGCGCAGGTGCCACACCCGCACGCCCTCGCCGACTGGGTCGGGCGTGGTGGGCTCCCCGTTCGGCAGGTAGGCCACGCCGTCGTCGTTCAGGAAGCCGCTGGCGGGGACGACGAAGTAGACGTTGTCGCCGTGCATGCGTACGCCACCGACGTCGTAGCTGCCGATCCGGCGCTCCCGCCCGGAGTCGGTGCCGGCCCGGATCTCGTCGACGGCGGCCGAGAAGTCGCCCGCCGCGAGGGACCACCGCGCCTGCAGCGGCGCGTCGAACACCGCCAGTGCGGCACTGACCACCGCGACGGCCGGCACCGCGAGCAGCCAGGCCGACCAGGTCTTGGTCTGCACCAGGAACGCGGCGGTCCGGGTCAGCCAGCAGGCCGCGATCACCACGGTCGGCCAGAAACACCCGAGCACCAGGATCCACCCGTTGGGGGTGGGGTAGCTCAGCGCCCACAGGCCCGCCAGGCACACCGCGACCGTGGCGGCCAGCAGCGCCCAACCCGGAGGACGGTCCCAGAACGCCGACCACCACTGCCGCATCGAACCTCCCCGCCGCGTGACCCCGTCGCCGGGCGGGTCTTGCCCGCGAGGCCCGTCGAGGCTAGCCCGAGTCGGCCGCCCGCACGGCAGCTCGACTCCGTGAAAGGTCGAGTTCGAGTACGGGTTCGGCCAGGAGGGTCGGCTCGGTGCGCCCCCGCAGCGTCACGCTCCGGACCGGCATCCAGCGTTGCGATTCGTCCCAGGCCGCGGCGGTGAGGGCGTGCCCCGACGCGAGGGCGCGGCACTCGCAGGTCTTCGCGACCTCGGTGAGCCGGGCGGCCTCGTTGACGGGATCGCCGATGACGGTGTACTCGTACCGCTGTTCGGCTCCGATGTTCCCCGCGAACACCTCGCCGAATGAGACGCCTATACCGAAGTCGATCGCGTCCAGCGCGCGAAGAGTGGGCCGCAGTTCCCGGGCCGTCGCGAGCGCGGATCCTGCCGGGTCGGCGACGGGCCTCGGGGCACCGAAGACCGCCAGGGCGGCATCGCCCTGGAACTTGTTGACGAAACCGTGGTGCCGTTCGACCGTCGCGACCACGATCCGAAAGAACGCGTTGAGCACGGTCGCCACCTCGTCCGGCGGCCGGGTCGCCGCCAGGTTCGTGGAGCCGACGACATCGATGAAGAGAACCGCGGCCTGGGTGACCTCGCCGCCGGCCAACCCGTCGCGGTCGGGCAGCGCGTCGTGTTCGAGTGCGCGGTGGGCGACGTCGCGGCCGACGTGTCGGCAGAGCAGGTCGCGTAGGCGTTCGCGCTCGGCCCGTCCCGCCGTGATCTCGTTGAATCTCGCCGCCTCGCCCACGCGGAGGGGATTCGAGCGTGGGACAGGACCGGCCGCCGGCCGACTACGCGTTTCACGTCCCACTCGCATCCGGACGCCGAGCATTCGGACGCCGCGGCGGCGTGGCGGTTCGAGTCCCATCGACATGATCCGACGGTAGGTCGCCGGTCGCCATCGACGCATCGGGCGATCGTCGCATCCGCCCGCCGCCCGAAGCAGCTCTCGTGGGTACTTCGACCCACCCTGGACGACGACCGGCATCAGTCCAGGCCGTGGCGGCACGAATAGGCGGTCGCTGCGGCGCGAGTGGTGACGCCTATCTTGCCGAAGATGTTGCTCAGATGCCGCGCGACGGTCTTCTTGCTCAGCGACAGACTCGCAGCGACCTCCTGATTCGTCAGTCCGGCGGCGACGAGTCGCATCACCTCGACCTCCCGGACGCTGAGCCCGTCCGGGAGTGGTGTCGGTTCTCGTGCACGTCCGAGTAGTTCGTCGATGTGCGTCAGGTCGGGTGACGCGCCCAGGCGGCTGAACACCGCACGACAGGTGTCCCATTCGAGGCGCGCGGTGTCCTCGTCGCCGATCGCACGGCAGGCCAGTCCGATCAGCTGGTGGCTTCGCGCGGCCTCGTACGGCATGTCGAGGTCCGCCCAGGTTCGTGCGGCGGCTCGTAGGTCGGGCAGCGCACCGGCCGGGTCGCCTTCGGTCAGCCGCAGGGCACCGGCGACCTGTAGCGCTGAGGCCCGGACGGCCGGCGGGGCGTCGACCATGGCGGCGAGTTCGTCGGCTGCCGCGCGTGCGAGTTCCAGGTTCCCCGCGGCCGCCGCGATTTCTGCCTGCGCCGGGAGCAGTTTCGCCCTGGCGAGGCGGTTCGAGGGATGTTCGGCCAGCGAGCGGGCGAGCCCGGCAGCGGCGGCGTCGGCTCGGCCCTGCGCGGCCCGCAGCAGGGCCATCCCGGGCTGAACGTCCCAGCCGTAGCTGCCGGCCCGCCCGAACGCCTCCTCCGCGGCGGGTAGGTCACCGGTCAGCCGCCGGATCTCGCCGATCTGGTACCACGCCTGTCCCGCGTCCATGGCAACGGTGCCGTTCTGCCCCGTGCATGCCTGCCGCGCTTCGCGTTCGGCATCCGACCATGCTCCGTGCAGGCGCATGATCCGGGATCGGTGCATCCGGCACGAGCCGGAGAATGCGGTGCCGCCGTGCTGCGTGCGCAGCCACTTCTCGAATGCGGACGTCCATGCGCTGGCGCGCTCGAAGTCCGACATGTAGTCGCACATGTTGATCGAGCTGCAGTAGATCCACCAGGAGCTGGTTGTGTTCACCTCCCGGGTGGTGACCGCCACCATCGCGTCGTCGAGTAGTGCCGTTCCGCCCGACACGTCACCGAGCGCAACGAGGGCGCGGCCCGCCTGGTGCAGGCCGAGGTTCACCAGGTCGGGATCTGCGAAGTGGGTGCCGATCCGGGTCGCGTTGCGCGCCAGCTCGAGCGAACCCGCAGCGTCTCCGCCCTGAAAATTTGCCTCGGCCTCGGCGACGCAGACGTAGCCGTGTGCTGCGCTCTCGGGCTCGTCGTGCAAGAGGCGCTGTGCGCGGGCGAGCCAACCCATGGCGGGAGGCACGTCACCGCGCAGCATCAACACGAGGTGGATCCGGACCGCGCACATCGCAGCACCGCAGTTGTCGCCATGGCGCAGCCGGTCGGTGTAGATCCGGCCGTGTGCCCGCACGCTCTCCTCGGTCCTGCCGGTGAAGTGTGCAGACTCGGCGAGCGCCTCGAGATCGTCCGGATCCAGGGCCGCCGACTCGTCCGCGCGACACAGCGAGGCGTACGCCTCGTCCCAGACATGCTCTCGGTACGCGGTACGGCCGCGCGCGAGTTCGTCGACCATGACTACGACGTTTCACCGCCTGCCGCGTGATCACAAGAGGTCGCCCGGCCGAACGCGGCGAGCGGTGACACCATCGCTGATCGGGCGCCGGTGGGTCGAACTGCCCATTGCCGCCGGTTCCTGCGGCGAAAGATACGACCATTGCCCGATGCGGCGGGACGACGGGCTTCCTAAGGTTGAATCATGTCTTCACGCGTTCCTGCGCCGGACCCTCGTCGCCGCGCGCCTGATGTGGAGGTGGGCGGTCGTCGACGGCACACGGTGCGCCGGGTGCCGTTGCGCTACGTCGATCCGACGAACAGCCATGGGCGCCTGTACCGGCTCTCCGAGCTTTTCGGGCGGACGCGGGCGGGACAGGCCTTCGCGCGCCACGTTGTCGTCCGCAGCGACCCGTGGCTGGACCGGGTTACGGGCGGCCGCCTGACCTGGGAGTTGGGGCAGATCCCGTCGGCGACGCTCGAGACCACCGGCGCCAAGTCGGGTCTACCCCGTGCGGTGCAGGTCACCTACTTCCACGACGGGCGTGACGTGGTCGTGGTCGCCTCGAATTTCGGTGGAACGAAACACCCGCAGTGGTATCGCAACCTGGTCGCGCACCCCGAATGCGAATTCGGCGGCGAGGGATTTGTGGCGACCGAGGTCACCGACTCCGAAGAGTACGAACGCCTGTACGCGCTCGCCGTGCAGGTCTATGCCGGGTGGGGTGACTATCGCGCCAAGACGACGAAGATCGGTCGTCGGATCCCGGTCGTCCGGCTCGAACCGCGCCGGCCCGCGCTTCGCGCCGACTGAACGGAACCCACGCCGCGACCGAAGAACGACGCTGACACGCCTGTGCGGCACCACGGAAGAACGTGGTGCCGCACAGGCGCGATCGGGTTGGAGCCGTATCTAGGCGGCCGCCTGACGTTCCTTGTGTGCCGCCATCTCCTCGACGAGGATCGGCACCCCCATGTTGCAGGAGTGGATGCCGACGACGGTGGCGAGCTTGAGCACCTCGAGGATCTCCTCGGGCGTCACCCCGATGTCCAGGGCTGCCTGGATGTGGCGCCGGGTACCGGGCGCGTACATGTGGGTGGCGGAGGCGTCGACGGCGATGCACAGCAGCTGGATGACCTTCGGCGAGAGCACACCGCTCTGGTACGGCTGCATCGCCATCTTCATGTACAGCTCGGTCCACTCCGGGTCCATCTCGTGCAACCCGTCCCAGAGCGAGTTCCAGCCGCCACCGGCCTTCATCGCGTCCACCACGGGATAGCTGCTCTCGTTCTCGCTCATGATCTCTCCGTGTTTCGTAGCGTCGATCGGACTCAGTTGGCCGGTGCGGTGGGGGCTGCGTTCGCACGCAACTCAGCCAGCCGCCGCATCCCGGCCGGGTAGGAGCGCCTGCCCAGCACCAGCGCCGCGACCGCGGCGATGTAGACGAGCGGCGCCAGCCGCATGGCGTCGAGCAGGCCCAGGTGATCGGCCAGGATCCCGACGACGAAGGGGCCGAGGGCCAGTCCGAGGAGGTTGTTGGCCACGGTCAGGGTTCCCATGGCGGAGGCTCGGATCGAGGTGTGCGTGAGGTTGGCGACCATCGCGGCACTCGGACCGGAACACCCGGCGGAGAAGAACGCGCCGATCCCGAGCAGGACGAGCTGGGCGGTGCCGGTGCCGATGCTGAATCCCGCGGTCAGGAACACCAGCGAGATCAGGCAGTAGGCGATCGCCGAGGTCCACTTGGCGGCCGGGTCGTTGCGGCTCACCCGGTCGGTGATCATGCCGCACACGATCATGCCCGTACCCACCAGCAGGACGAACACCGAGGCGGCCACGCCGGCCTTGTCCGGAGCCAGGCCGTAGTACCGGTTGAAGAAGCTCGGCATCCAGGCCAGCAGGACCGCGGCGGTGAACATCTGCAGTCCGCCACCGAGGTAGACGAACAACACCGTGGGGTTGGTGAACAGGCTCGAGACGGGGGCTCGGAATCCGTCGGCCTCGAGTGCGGCGCCGGGAGTGGCGTCCTCGATGGCGTACCGCTTCAACCTCGCCTCGGTGACGACCACCCGGAAGACCGCGACCAGCAGGAGGCCGAAGACCGCCATCGCCGCGAACGACCAGCGCCAACTGAACTGGACCGCGATGAAGCCGCCGATGGCGACACCGATCACCGACCCGAACGACCCGCCGGCCATGAAGGCGCCGGCCAGTGCGGCATGGACGCGGGGCGCAAACACGCTGAGCACCAATGCGATACCGACGCTGCCGTAGGCCGCCTCACCGACCCCGACGAGGAAGCGGGCGCCGAGCATCTGCTCGTAGCTGGTGGCGATCGCGCACAGCAACGTCGCGACGCTCCACAGCACCGCCATCAGGATCAGGCTCTTGACCCGGCCCCAGCGGTCCGCCAGGAGCGAGAGGGGGAAGGTCAGCAGTCCGACCATCAGCGCGACGATGCTGCTCAGCGAGGCGAGGTGGGAGTCCGACAGGGACCACTCGGCCTTGAGGATCGGGAACACCGCGCTGAGGACCTGCCGGGACATGTAGTCCGACAGCAGCAGGCCGAATGCCAGGGCGAAGACCACCCACGGGTAGATCCGCCGCTTACGCGTGGGCGTGGAGGCTTCGGCGTGGCTCTCGATTGGTTGAGCTTGCAGCACCATTGCTATTCCTTGGTTCGTTTCGAGAAGACTTCAGGGGGTGTCGCGGGGCAGAGCTGCCCTTACGCGTGCTGCGTGAATCCGGTCTGGCCGGGCTTGCGGTTCGGCGCGTAACCCAGCTTCGCCAGGGTCTCGTCGGCGTCGGCGTAGGTCTCGCCGATGCGGTAGATGTCCCGGGCCTCCTTGGCGGTGGCCACCTCACGGCCCAGCTCGCCTGCGACGCGCACCAGCTGGCGGACCTGCTCGGCGGAGGTGATCTTGACCTCGCCGTTCGGGGCCCACAGGTTGTCCTC
>NZ_JBFUJP010000102.1:0-15001 GCF_056401315.1 Rhodococcus sp. P4_F5
CATCCGGGGCCGTGGCCGGCCTCGGCCCCGGACGGCGTGCTGCCGGTGTCGGTGACGCAACGATCGGCGGCGCTGGTGGGTCGACTGCGTGTGCTGTTGATTCGGCGGCCGCGGGTGCGGCCGACTGCCGACCCGCTGTGTGTGATCTGCTGGACCGACGGAACCCGGCACTGGATGCGGGAGAAGCGGCTTCGGGACTACGACGACCTCCTGGCGCTCGACTTCGAGTCGATCGCGGCAGGGGTGGAGCAGGACTTCGGTGTCGAACGGGACACGCCGCTCATCGCCGTCTGCACACACGGCAAGAAGGACGCGTGTTGTGCCGAACTCGGTCGGCCGATCGTGACGGCACTGTCCTCGACGGCGGACGCCGACGTTTGGGAATGCACGCATGTCGGTGGAGACCGGTTCGCGGCGAACCTGGTTGCCTTTCCGCACGGACTGTTCTTCAGTCGCCTCGGCGGGGACTCGGCGCGAGAGGTGGTCGCCTCGTGTGTGAACGGATCGATCGACCTGTCGCACTTTCGCGGACGAGCGGCGTTGTCCCCGGCCGCGCAGGCAGCGGAACACGCCGTGCGGGAGGCCACCGGAATCACCCGGATCGACTCGCTGCGCGCGGCCGTCGACGAGGACCACCCCGAATCAGGCGGCCGAGTCGTGGAGATCGTCCTCGGGTCACGGCGATTCGCCGTGGTGGTGCGTTCGGAGCCTCAGGACCAGATCCGTCACGGTTGCACGCCCGGCGGGTCGGTGGCCTGGAACCGCTGGGTGGTGGTCGACCTCCGCGAGCTGCCTGCGGCGGTTGGGCCTGGGCCAGGCCCGTTCCACTAGGTCATCGAGTGGAACGGGCCCTCGTGCCGGGGTCAGGCGATGCGTTCGAAGACGGCCGCCAACCCCTGGCCGCCGCCGATGCACATGGTCTCGAGGCCGTATCGAGCCTCCCGACGGTCCATCTCGCGTAGCAGCGTCGCGAGGATGCGGGCGCCGGTCGCGCCGACCGGGTGGCCGAGGGAGATGCCCGAGCCGTTGGGGTTCAGGCGCGGGTCGTCGGCCTCGAGGTCCCACGTGCGCAGGACGGCGAGGGCCTGCGCGGCGAACGCCTCGTTGAGCTCGATGACGTCCATGTCGGACAGCGACAGGCCCAGGCGGCCAAGCGCCTTCTCGGTGGACGGCACCGGCCCGATGCCCATCGTCCGCGGCGGCACACCGGCCACGGCCCAGCTGGCGAGCCGGGCGAGCGGACGCAGCCCGAGGGCCTTCGCCTTCTCCGGCGTGGTGACGATTGCGATTGCGGCACCGTCGTTCTGGCCGCTGGCGTTGCCGGCGGTGACGGTGGAGTCGGGGTCGACCTTGCCGCGGATCGGGCGCAGCTTCGCGAGCGACTCGACGGTGGTGTCGGCTCGGGGGTGCTCGTCGGTGTCGACCATCAGGGCGTCGCCCTTGCGCTGCGGTACCGCGACCGGGACGATCTCCTGCGCGAAGACGCCGCTGCGCTGCGCGGCGACGGCCCGCTGGTGGGACGCCACGGCGAGCGCGTCCTGGTCCGCGCGGCTGATGGAGAACTCGGCGCGCAGGTTCTCGGCGGTCTCGATCATGCCGCCGGGCACCGGGTAGTTCCGTCCGCCGGCGGTGACGCGGGCCCGGGCCAGCCGGTCGTTGAGGGCCAGCGACTCGCCGCGGACGCCGTAACGCATTCCGGTGGCGTAGAACTCGGCCTGGCTCATCGACTCGACACCGCCCGCGAGGACGAGGTCGCTGCCGCCGGACTGCACCTGCATCACGGCCTGGATGATCGCCTGCAGCCCGGAGCCGCAGCGGCGGTCCACCTGCAGGCCCGGAACGTCCACGCCGAGACCGGCATTGAGGGCCGCGATCCGGCCGATCGCGGGCGCCTCGCCGCCGGGGGAGGCCTGGCCGAGGATCACGTCGTCGATGTCGGCGCCGGAAATGCCGGTGCGGGTGACGAGTTCGGTGATCACGGTGGCCGCGAGGTCCTCAGGGGCGATGTCGCGGAACACGCCGCCGAATCGGCCGACGGGGGTGCGGAGGGGTTCGCAGATGACTGCGTCAGGCATGGTTACTTCCTTGCAGAGATGGTCAATGCTGGGTGCGGACGAGATCGGCCGAGATGGCCTCCGCGGCGGCGACGGCGGCGGGAACGAGGGTGTTGTACACGTCCTCGATCGAGTACCGCGCCGCCTGCGTCGAAATGTTCACGGAGGCTACGACTGTGCCCGAGCGGTCGCGAATGGGGGCGGCGAGCGAGCGCAGGCCCTCCTCGAGTTCCTGGTCCACCACGCAGTAGCCGTCCGCGCGTACCTGGTCGAGTTCGGTGCGGAGCATGTCCGGGGTGTCGATGGTGCGGCCGGTGAGGGGCGTCAGCGTCACCCGCGCGAGGTACTCGTCGAGTTCGGGCTTGTTCAGCCCCGCGAGCAGGACGCGGCCCATCGAGGTGGCGAAGGCGGGAAAGCGGGTGCCGATGTTGATGGACACGGTCATGATGCGGCTCACCGGGACGCGGGCCACGTACACCACGTCGTCCTGGTCGAGGATCGAGACCGACGTCGATTCGCGGACCTGCTCGGACAACGCCTCGAGGTGTGGCCCGGCAATCTCGGGCAGCGACAGGCTCGACAGGAAGCTGTAGCCGAGCTCGAGCACCCGCGGCGTCAGCCAGAACACCGAACCGTCGGTGCGCACGTAGCCGAGCTCGGCGAGTGTCAGCAGGAACCGGCGGGCGGTCGCCCGCGTCAGGTCGGTGTGCTTGGCGACCTCGCTGAGGGTGCGCCGCGGATGGCCGGCGTCGAACGCCTTGATGACGGACAGTCCTCGCGCGAGCGACTGTACGTAGTCGGGCGAAGCCCCGATCGGCTCGGTCCCGGTCGAAGTCGTCTCGCTCGAGTTGCTCACTGTCAGGTACTCCCCTCGGTGGCCCCCGCCAGGTCGGCGAGGGCCTGCTTCCCGAGCGCGAACGCCCGGTTGCTGTTCGGCACACCCGCGTACACCGCGGTGTGGAGGAATACTTCCACGAGCTGCTCGGGGTCCATGCCCGCCCGCAGGGCGGCCCGGATGTGCATGTCGAGCTCGTGCTCGTTGCCGACTGCGGTGAGGATCGCGAGGGTCAGCAGCCGGCGGGTGGGGTGGTCGAGACCCTCGCGGGCCCAGATGTCACCCCACGCGGTGCGGGTGATGAAGTCCTGGAACGGGTCGGTGAACGCCGTGCTGGAGCCGATCGCGCGGTCCACGTGGGCATCGCCGAGAACCGAACGGCGCACCGACATCCCGACGTCGTGGACGGTGCGGCGGGCCACACCCACCGCGGTCGACGCCGCGATGTGCGCCTCGATCAGGCGGGTCACCGCGCCGGCCTGCTCGACATTCGCCAGGTGCGCACCGGGGGACAGGACGTGGAACTGCGCCCCGGCGACGCCGTCGGCGATGGCCCGCAGCGTGGACGGGGGAGTGGGGCCGTCCTGCTCGGCCGCGATCACCAGCGTGGGCGCGGCGATGCGGGCCAGGTCGGCGCGGCCGTCCCACTGGGAAAGGGCCTCGCAGCACGCGGCGTAGCCTTCGTCGGAAGTGCCGGAGACCATCGCGACGTGGCGGGCCACCAGTTCCGGATCACGCTGCGCCAGTTCGGGGGTGAACCAGCGGCCGACGACGGACTCCGCGATGGACGCGACGCCGTCGGCGCGGACGGCGGCCGCGCGATCGAGCCACGGCTGAGCCGGGGCGAACTGCGCGGCCGTGCACAGCACGGTCAGGGTGTGCACGCGTTGCGGGTGGTGCGCCGCCAGCCACTGTCCGACGGCGCCGCCGAGGGACAGGCCCACGAGGTGCGCCGCGTCCAGGCCGAGCGTGTCGAGCAGCGCGATGACGTCGCCGCCGAGGTCGGCGATCGTGTACGGGCCGGCGGGGGCGGGGGAGCCGCCGTGGCCGCGGTGGTCGACGGCGATCACGTGGGCGCGGTTCGACAGCGCGCGGACCTGCGGATCCCACATGTGCAGGTCCGAGCCGAGCGAGCCGAGCAGCAGCACCGGCGGCGCGGTCGGGTCGCCGTGGCGTTCGTAGTGCAGGTCCACGGTCATGCGGGTCCTCCGGGGGTTCGGGCGGGCCGGGAAGCTGGGGCGGGTCGGGAAGAAAGGGCACGGTCGACGAGGTCGACGGCGTGGCCGAGGTAGTTCGAGGGATCGAGCAGGTCGCGCAGTTCGTCGGCGGACAGGTGCGCGGTGATCTCGGGGGCGCGGTCGAGCGGGATCCCGGATGCCGCCGCGGCGGTGACGATCTCGCGCGCCGAGTCGGTGTGCGCGGACAGGGCTCCGGTGACCCGCTCGGCGAGGATCAGCCCGCCGGTGATGTCGAGGTTGCGGGCCATCGCGTCGGCGTGGACGTGCAGTCCGCCGAGGCTCGACGCCAACTGGTGTGCCGCCCCGCCCRCCAGGCGCAGCAGGTCGGTGACCGTCTCCCACTCGGCGTGCCACGCGCCCGCGGCCCGGGCGAACTCGTGGTCCATCGACGACAGGACGGTCGAGACCAGGCCGGGCGCCCGGCGGGCGGCGGCACGTGCGGTGATGGCCGCCACCGGATTCTGCTTGTGCGGCATGGCCGACGAGCCGCCCGGTGCGTCCTCGGCGACCTCGCCGAACTCGGTCGAGGCCATCGCGGTGATGTCGGTGGCGGGCTTGGCGACCGCGCCCGCGGCCACGCCGAGTGCGGACGCCAGGGCCGCCACCGGCGTGCGGGTGGTGTGCCACGGCGCCACCTGCCGCGCCAGGCCGAGTTCGTCGGCGAGGGCGTCGGCCATCTCGAGGCCGTGCGGGTGGACGGCGGCGAGAGTGCCCGCCGCGCCACCGAACTGGACGGGCAGCGCGCAGAGCGCCCGCTCGAGTTGGGTGGCCGCGTCGTCGAGGCCGGTGAACCACGACACCGCGAGCGCACCGAAGGTGGTGGGCAGCGCCTGCTGCCCGAGCGTGCGCGCGACCATCGGGGTGGCGCGGTGCGCCCGCRCGAGTTCGGCGCCGGCATTCGCCGCCGCCCGCAGGTCGGCGAGCACGATGTGACCTGCCCTGTGCGCGAGCAGCATCAGCGCCGAGTCCATCACGTCCTGGCTGGTGGCGCCGACGTGCACGGCCGAGGCGGGGACGCCCTCCGCGGCACAGGCCGCGCGCAGGATGCGGACCAGTGGGATCACCGGGTTGCCGCCGGCGGCGGACTTGCGGCCGAGGTCCGCGATGTCGAGCCCGGCGGGCGCGCCGAGCGCCGCGGCGACGGTGGTGACCGTCGCCGCGTGCGCGGCCGACACCAGCCCGACGGTCGAGGCGGCCCGGGACAGGGCGGCCTCGACCTCGAGCAGAGCGGTCACCCAGGCCTGGTCCGAGACCTCCGCGGCGACGGCGGCGCCACCGAAGGCGGGATCGAAGAGTGCACCGCGGGCGTTGCTCACACCAGGCTCCTGATCACAGCTCGAAGAACGGCGTCTCGACGCCCTCGGGATCGCTGTCCTGAACATAGACGGTGAGGCTGTAGCCGTCGTCGGTCTTGCTCGCGATCAGCTTCTGCCGCTGCGACTCGGGCAGCGACGTCAGCACGGGGTCGGCGGCGTGCGCCTCGGTGTCCTCCGGGAAGTACAGCCGGGTGTACAGGCGCTCGAGCATGCCGCGGGCGAAGACGCCGACGTTGACGTGCGGGGCCTCGACGGCGCCGTTCTCGGCCGGCAGCGGACCCGGCTTGACGGTGTGGATCGCCGCGGTGCCGGTCTCGTCCGCCCCGGCCCGCCCGAAGGCGCGGAACCCGGCGGGCGTCGGCTCGGCCGCGCCGCGCGGGTCGTCGGCGTGGGCGAATCGGCCCGCCGCGTCGGCCTGCCACGTCTCGATCATCGCGTCCGCGACCGGCGTGCGGGCGCCGTCGATGACGGTGACGCGCAGCGTGATCCGGTCCGGGGTGCCCTCGGGGGCGGCGTCGGGGCCGTCCGCCCACGGCAGGCCGATGTGCCAGTACGGGCCCACCGTCTGCGACGGGGTGACGCCGAACTCGGCGGTGGTGAAGTCGCCCGGGGTGACCTCGTAGGTCGGTGCACCGGAGTTCTTGGGGGAAGTGTCAGTCATCGTGATCCTCGTCGTCCTCGAACGGGGTGGCGTCGCGTCCGCGCAGGACGATGTCGAAACGGAAGCCCAGGGCCCAGTCGGCCGCGGTCGCGTCGTAGTCGAAGACGCTGACCATGCGGTGCCGGGCGGCGGCGGGGACCGCGTTGTAGATCGGGTCCTGGAAGAACAGCGGGTCGTCCGGGAAGTACATCTGCGTCACCAGGCGCTGCGTGAACGCCTGGCCGAACAGCGAGAAGTGGATGTGCGACGGGCGCCACGCGTTGTCGTGGTTGCGCCACGGGTACGCGCCCGGCTTGACCGTCGTGAACGTGTAGTGACCGTCGGCGTCGGTGACACACCGGCCGATGCCGTCGAAGTGCGGGTCGAGCGGCGCGGGCCAGTTGTCGCCGATGTGCCGGTACCGGCCGCCCGCGTTCGCCTGCCACACCTCGAGCAGCGTGTTCGGGACGGGCTTGCCGCCCGAGTCGAGGACCCGGCCGTGCACCACGATGCGCTGCCCCTGGGCCTCGCCGCCGTTGGCGATGGTCAGGTCGGCGTCGCCGGGCTGGACTCGGTCCTCGCCGAACACGGGTCCGGTGACCTCGCCGAGGCGCTGCGGGATCAGCTTGAGGGGCTGCCGGGGGCTGCGCAGCGCGGTGGTCTTGTAGTCGGCGAAGTCCGGCGGCGCATTCACGTCGGCGCCGATCGGCCGGTATTGCGGGGGCAGATGAAGCATGTGACGACCTCGTGTGGGGACGGTCCGGGTGAGGGGCACCGAGTCTTGTTCGGCCTTCCCTGTTCGGAATGTGGACGAAGTTACGTTATGCGAACAACCGTAGTGCGTTCCGCGGGCGCGATCAACGGCCCGCGCCCAAAGTGTTCGCAATGCGGACGGGGGTTCATATTACGCACGAACCGTCGTATGCTGGCTCACATGATGGACAAAGTCATTGCCACGGCGGCCGAGGCCGTCGCCGACGTGCCCGACGGCGCGACGATCGCGGTCGGCGGGTTCGGCCTGGTAGGAGTGCCGGAGATCCTCATCAACGCGCTGCTGGAACAGGGCGCGTCGGATCTCGAGACGGTGAGCAACAACTGCGGCACCGACGGCTTCGGCCTCGGTGTGCTGCTCGAGCAGGGCCGGATCCGCCGGACCGTCAGCTCGTACGTGGGCGACAACAAGGAGTTCGCCCGGCAGTACCTCTCCGGCGAACTCGAGGTGGAGCTGACGCCGCAGGGCACCCTCGCCGAGCGGCTGCGCGCCGGCGGCGCCGGCATCCCCGCGTTCTTCACCCCGGCCGGCGTCGGCACCCAGGTCGCGGACGGCGGCCTGCCCCGCCGCTACGACGGCAACGGTGGCATCGCCGTCGCGAGCCCGGCCAAGGAGACCCGCGAGTTCGACGGGCAGACGTACGTCATGGAGCGGGGCATCGTCGCCGACTATGCCCTCGTCCACGCGTGGAAGGGTGACCGCCACGGCAACCTCGTCTTCCGCCGCAGCGCCCGCAACTTCAACCCCCCGGCCGCCGCGTCGGGTCGGATCACCATCGCGCAGGTCGAGCACCTCGTCGAGCCGGGCGAGCTGGATCCCGACCAGATCCACACCCCGGGTATCCACGTGCAGCGCGTCGTGCCCGTGGGCAAGGTCACTGTCGGAATCGAGAAGCGAACGGTACGAGCATGACTCAGACGATTGTGCAGAAGCTGACCCGCGAGCAGATGGCCGCGCGGGTGGCGCAGGAACTCTCCGACGGGCAGTACGTCAACCTCGGCATCGGTATGCCGACGCTGGTGCCGAACTACATCCCCGAGGACATCACGGTGGTCCTGCACTCGGAGAACGGCATCCTGGGTGTGGGCCCGTACCCCACCGAGGACGAACTCGACCCCGAGCTGATCAATGCCGGCAAGGAGACCGTCACCGTCCTGCCGGGTGCGTCGTACTTCGACTCGTCGCAGTCGTTCGGCATGATCCGCGGCGGCCAGGTGGACGTCGCGGTGCTGGGCGCGATGCAGGTCAGTGCCAAGGGTGACCTCGCCAACTGGATGATCCCCGGCCACATGGTCAAGGGCATGGGCGGCGCGATGGACCTCGTCCACGGCGCCAAGCGCGTCATCGTGATGATGGAGCACGTCTCCAAGAAGGGCGAGTCGAAGATCCTCGAGGAGTGCGCCCTGCCGCTCACCGGCAAGGCGTGCGTACAGCGGATCATCACCGACATGGCCGTCCTCGACGTCACCGACGAGGGCCTGCGCCTGGTCGAGACCGCCCCCGGCATCAGCGTCGACGACGTCGTCGCCGCCACCGCGGCGACGCTGCTGCTCTAGCGTCGCCGCCGGCCGGCGGACGGGCTCAGCGCCCGTTCGCCAGCCGGACCAGGTGGTCGATCGTCTCCTTCTCGGCGCCGTCGGGCAGGTCGTCGACCGGCCACCACCGCAGGTCCTGCGACTCGTCACTGCGCACCGGCGTGGCGCCCACCTCGGCCCACACCAGGAACCTCAGGTCCAGGTGCCGGGTGGGCACCCCGAGCGAGCAGGTGATGGGGTGGGTGTGCGCCGACAGCAGCGACGGATCGATCCGCAGGCCCGCGATCCCGGACTCCTCCGTGGCCTCGCGCAGGGCCGCGTCGACCACCGTGTCGTCGCCCGGCTCGCAGTGCCCGCCCAGCTGGATCCAGCGGCCCACCCGCGGATGCAGGGTGAGCAGCACCTGGCGCCGGTCCTCGCTGAGCACCAGCGACGACGCGGTGATGTGGCCGGGGGCGTGCTCGCGCAGGCAACCGAGCGGCGCCGAGTCGAGGAACGCAAGCATGGTGTGCCGCAACGACTCGGCATCGCCGGAATCGGTGTCCCAGTTCTCGAGTGCGGCCACCGCCGACGCGTGCAGCGACTGTGCCGTCATTTCGGTCACAGCTCCAGCAAGGCGTCGCCGGGCGCGAGGGGCTTGCGCGGGGTCAGCTCCTCGACGGGATGCCCGACGGCGATCGCGCCGAGCGGCTGCCAGTCGTCCGGCAGGCCCAGGACGGTGCGCACCGTGTCCGCGGCGAAGATCGTCGACCCGATCCAGCAGCTGCCGATCCCCTTGGCGGCCAACGACACCAGCAGCCCCTGCACGGCCGCACCGACCGCGACGGTGAACATCGTCGACTCGGCGCGGGTGCGACGCTCGTCCGGATAGTGGTGCGCGCCGTCCGGTACGCAGAACGGGATCACGACCTCCGGAGCGCCGAACAGGATGTTGCCGCGGGCAACCCGTCGCTCGATGTGCTCGTCGCTCGTGCCGTCGGCGGCAAGATCGTCGCGCCACCGCTGCTGCATCGTCTCGAGCAGACGCCTGCGCGTCTCGGGGGTCCGCAGCCACACGAACCGGACCGGGCGGGTGTGGTGCGGCGCCGGTGCGGTCAGGGCCTCGGCGATCGACGCGCGGACCGCCTCGGGATCCACCGCCTCGTCGGAGAACTCACGGATCGAGCGGCGCAGCAGCAGAGCCTCGCCCCGGCCCTGGGCCAGCGCCTCGTTGGTGCCGAGCCAGAACAGGTCCTCCTCGCCGCGGCGGAGCAGGTCGGCGGCGACCGAGCCGTCGTCCGCCAGGTTCAGGCCCCGGACCACGGCGACGGGGACCCCGCCGACCTTGCCCTTGACCAGATCGCCCGCGGCGGCGAGCTCGTCGGCGATCGCCACCGAGGTGACGTAGAGCTCGTTGCCCTGGGCGTCCACCGAGCCGGCGTAGCCGTGCAGCACGGGCAGCCCGGCGGCGCCGATCGCGGCGTCGGTCTGGCCCATCCGCCAGGCCCGGCCCATGGTGTCGGTGATCACCACCGCCACCGACACCCCCAGTAGTTCGGCCAGCCGCACGCGCAGTGCCCGTGCACTCGCGTCGGGGTCCTCGGGCAGCAGGGCGAGCTCGGCGGGATGCACGTTGGACCCGTCGATTCCAGATGCGGCCTGGACGATGCCCAGCCGGTTCTCGGTGATCAGCGTGCGGCCCTTGCGAGCCACGACGCGCACGGCCTCCTGATCGACGAGGACGCGGCGGGCCGCGTCGCGTTCGTCAGGGTCGGTGGGGGAGGCCACAATTCGGCCTTCCACCTTCGAGACGATCTTGCTGGTGACGACCAGCACGTCGCCGCCCTGGAGCCACGGCGCCGCCTCGGCGAGTGCGCCGGCCAGGTCGTCGCCGGGCCGGAACTCGGGCAGACCCGGCACCGGGAGGATCTCGATGGCCGCGCCGGCGCCGTGGTCGCCCACTCCGGCCGTGCCGGTGTCGTTCTCGGAGCTCACACCGACACCCCGGCCAGGCGCAGCGCCGCCCGCGCCATCTCCGCGGTGGTCTCCGGATCGGTCATCAGCAGCGGGACCGCCTCGACCGCCACGCCGGGGACGTCGGCGGTGTCGGTGTCGTGGATCAGCCAGCCGTCCAGGATTCCGGTGTCCGATCGCGCGCCGTAGTAGCGCCCGACTGCCTCGGCGGAGGTCTCGACGCCGATCACCTCCAGGCACTCGTCGGCCATGCCGCGCAGCGGCTTGCCGTCGATGACGGGGGACAGGCCCACCACCTTGGCGCGTCCGGTCCGCAGCGCACCCCGGATGCCGGGGACGGCGAGGATCGCGCCGACACTGACCACCGGGTTCGACGGCGCCAGCAGCACCGCATCCGCATTCTCCAGGGCGTCGATCACGCCCGGTGCGGGTGCCGCCTTGTCCGCGCCGACATGGACGAAACTGTGGGTCGGGACCTGGGCCCGGTGCCGCACCCACCATTCCTGGAAATGAATTGCTCGCTGTTCGCCGTCGGCCGGATCGGTGATCACGACGTGCGTCTCACTGCGGTCGTCGGTGACGGGGATCAGCCGCACCCCGGGCTGCCAGCGGTTGYACAGCGCCTCGGTCACCGCGGACAGCGGGTAGCCGGTGCGCAGCATCTGCGACCGGATCAGGTGCGTCGCGATGTCCCGGTCGCCGAGGCCGAACCAGTCGGGCTTGGCGCCGTACGCCGCGAGCTCCTCCTTGGCGTTCCAGGTTTCGCCCACGTGGCCCCACCCGCGTTCGGGGTCGATGCCCCCGCCGAGGGTGTACATGCAGGTGTCCAGGTCCGGGCAGATTCGCAGCCCGTGCATCCACACGTCGTCGCCGACGTTGACGATCGCAGTGATTTCGTGTTCAACCGCTTCGCCCGATTCTGCGAGCAGACTGCGAATTCCCTGCAGAAAACGCGCCCCGCCGACTCCGCCTACCAATACAGTGACTCTCACGCGCAAGAGCCTATGCGGCCAGCGTCGGTGCCACCGAGTGGCACCGTGCCAGCGTCATGCGCCGACCACGACACGCGCAGAACCGGACATATGCGCAGGAGTCCGGAATCACCTGTCGGGGATGGTAAGGGAAAATTAGCTGACAGCTTGACCCTCGGTAGCTGGGCGTGTCTAATCACACCTATGTCATTCCATGCTCATCATCCGAGATCCATTGTGATGGGTAGCGATTCGAACGTCTGTTTCATATCGAATGACATTGTCGGGAGTCCCGACTGTTCATGAAATTTCTGCGCTAATCAAGAGGTGAGGAGGCGGCATGATGTCCATCCAGTACGAGGAATCACTAACTCTCCCGAGCGCCATTGAAGGGGAACCGCAGATCGATGCCACGGGGGGCACGGCACTGGGCGTCAGTCAGACGCAGGACGACATGGGGGTCGTCCGTCCGGTGCTGAGTCTGGTGCAAACCGGCTTCGACGACATGTTCGAGGCCATCGAAGACCAATGGCAGGAACGCGCGCTGTGTGCGCAGACCGACCCGGAAGCCTTTTTTCCGGAGAAGGGGGGATCGACCCGCGAGGCCAAGCGCATCTGCCTTGGCTGCGAGGTCAGGGGGGAATGTCTCGAGTACGCGCTCGCGAACGACGAGCGGTTCGGCATCTGGGGCGGCCTGTCGGAACGTGAGCGCCGGCGCCTCAAGCGGGGGATCGTCTAGAACAACGGGGAGTCCGGTACGGCTGCGTCGACTACTGTCGGCGCAGCCGTACCGAGTTTCCGGCCGTTGAGGTCAGTCATCAACCGGCACTGACGTTTTCGGTGTGGTTGTCGGACCGTCAGTCGTCGGGGTCTTCGGTGAGGTCGGGGTCGACCACCTCGGGGTCCACTCCGAGGTAGGTGGCCACCTGGCGCACCAGCACCTCGTTGAGCAGGTCGACGAGGTCCTCCTGGCGCTTGGCTCGCAGTTCGAGTGGGCGCCGGAACAGCACCAGTCGCGCCCGGGTCGTGGCGCCGTGCCGGTCCACACCCGCGGGCACCAGTCGTGACAGCGGGACGGGTCCCTCGGCCACCACCTCGGGCGGCCAGGTCACCGAATCCGGGTCCAGCGCACGAATTTTCGGCACCTCGTCGACCGCGATGTCGAGCTTGGCGATCCGGTCGTGCCAGCGGGCGTCGATCGGCGCGAACGCCTCCAGCACCAGCAGGTCGAACTTCTCCGCGCGGCTGCGCCATGCCGGAACGCTCGCAGGCAGCAGCGGTCCGCGGATCCCGCGTCCCCGGCGAGCCGCCGATCGGGAACTCAGTGGTCGACCGTGTCGGGCTCTGCGCATGAGTGTCAATCCTACCGACCGCGATCGTCACTCGGTGTGTCCGAGTAGGAGTTGGCGGAGCGGCGGGATACCCTCACTCTCGTGATATCACTACGTCGATGCTGCCGGCCGGGTTGCAAGAACCCTGCCGTTGCGACTCTGACGTACGTCTACTCCGACTCGACCGCGGTCGTCGGTCCGCTCGCGACGGTGGCGGAGCCGCATTCCTGGGACCTGTGCGATGCGCACGCCTCCCGGATAACCGCGCCGAAGGGCTGGGAACTGGTCCGTTACGAGGGTGGATTCGCCACGAGCCCCGACGAGGACGACCTGACCGCACTGGCGGAGGCCGTGCGCGAGGCCGGCCGGGGCGAACGCGTCCACGTCGAGTCCCGCGGTGTCGAGCATGCGGCTCCGGCCGTCTCCGCGCCGCGCACGGGACGTCGCGGTCACCTGCGGGTGCTGCCGGACCCCACCAGCTGATCTTCGAATCCACCATGCGGTCCCGCCGCGGCGTCGGCCGCTGATTCCGCGTGTCCGGTCTGGGGCACTAGGCTTCCCACCGAGACAGCGCGCGAGAAGACAATCCCCGAACGCAGGAGAAATGCAGTGGCACGTTCCGCCGAATCCGTCCATGCCGTGATCAAGGCATACGACGTGCGCGGGGTGGTCGGTGAACAGATCGACGCCGACTTCGTTCGCGACGTGGCGGGCGCGTTCGCCCGGCTCGTCCGTGACACCCCGGATCCGGCGCAGGCCGCGACCCGGGTGGCCATCGGGTACGACATGCGCGTCTCGTCACCGGACCTCGCTCAGGCCTTCGCGGACGGGGTGACCGCCCAGGGCCTCGATGTGGTCATGATCGGGCTGGCCTCCACCGACCAGCTGTACTTCGCGTCCGGGCTCCTGGACTGCCCCGGCGCCATGTTCACCGCGAGCCACAATCCCGCGCGCTACAACGGGATCAAGCTGTGCCGGGCCGGCGCGAAGCCGGTCGGCCAGGACACCGGACTGGCCACCGTCGCCGCCGAGGTGATCGCCGGCGTCCCGTCCCACGACGGCGCCACCGGCTCGGTGACCGAGCAGGACGTGCTCGACGAGTACGCCTCGTTCGTCCGCGGGCTCGTGGACCTGTCGCAGATGCGACCGCTCACCGTGGCCGTCGACGCGGGCAACGGCATGGGCGGGCACACCGTGCCCGCCGTGCTCGGCGCGCTGCCGGTGTCGGTGCGGCCGCTGTTCTTCGAGCTCGACGGCACCTTCCCGAACCACGAGGCGAACCCGCTCGACCCGAAGAACCTGGTGGACCTGCAGGCGTACGTGCGCGAGACCGGCGCGGACATCGGACTGGCCTTCGACGGCGACGCGGACCGCTGCTTCGTCGTCGACGAGCTGGGCAACCCGGTCTCGCCGTCCGCGGTCACCGCACTGGTAGCCGAGCGTGAACTGGCCAAGGAGCCGGGGGCGGTCGTCATCCACAACCTGATCACCTCACGGGCCGTCCCGGAACTGGTCGCCGAACTCGGCGGCACCGCGGTGTGCACCCGGGTCGGGCACTCGTTCATCAAGCAGCAGATGGCCGAGACCGGCGCCATCTTCGGCGGCGAGCACTCGGCGCACTACTACTTCCGCGACTTCTGGGGCGCGGACTCGGGGATGCTGGCCGCTCTGCACGTGCTGGCCGCGCTGGCGGGCCAGGACCGGCCGCTGTCCGAGATGATGGCGAGCTACGAGCGGTACGCGGCGTCCGGGGAGATCAATTCGACCGTCGCCGACGCCGCCGAGCGCACCGACGCGGTCGTCGCGGCCTTCGCGTCGCGGACCACGTCCGTGGACCGGCTCGACGGCGTGACCGTCGACCTCGGCGACGGCGCCTGGTTCAACCTGCGCGCGTCGAACACCGAGCCGTTGCTCCGGCTCAACGTGGAGGCCCGCACGTCGGAAGACGTCGATTCGTTGGTAACTGAGATACTGGCAGTGGTGCGCGGGTAAGCGGGCGCCGGGAACGAAGCGTGCGGACACCTGCCCCCGGGCAGAGGGAGAAAGGAGCGGTGCCATGACAGCCCCGTCACCTCTTCTCGACCTCGACGACGCGGCAAGTGTGGTCGCCGCCGACGTCGACGGTTCCATGCGGTCTGCCGCGCTCGGTGGCGCGCAGGTCCGGGCCACGGCCGCGTCCGTGACCGAGGGTGCGCTGGACCGGCTCGCCGGGCTGCGTCCGCGCAGTGTGGTGCTGGTGACCGGACCCGGCCGGGCCGCGGCCGCAGCGTCCGTGCTCACCGCCGCGCTGGGCTCCCGGGTGGGGCTGCCCTTGCTGCACCTGAGCGCGGTGCCGCCCTGGGTCGGGCCCTTGGAC
>NZ_JBFUJP010000103.1:0-14898 GCF_056401315.1 Rhodococcus sp. P4_F5
GGGTGAGGCGCCCTTCTGGGTTGAGGGCCGCACCATATGCCGCAAGTCGGTGTGCATCTCGCTGGGTCCGCGGGCCGTCGCAGGTCGCATCGAACCACATCCAGGCTGCTCCAAGGCGGCGAAAGCCGTCGAAGTCCCGTGCTGCACGAGGCAGGTCGGCAGCTACCTCCGGCGAGATAGAGACCACGCCCCTGAGGGCATCACGACGCTCGCGGTAGTTGACGAGACCGTCGTGACTGAGCATTCGCGCGAGGTTCATCGCGTGGGCGATGTCGCTCTCGAGGTAGAAGACCGGTTGCCACGTCGGCCAGGAGCCCTTGTGGAGGATGAAGTTGCCGTCGCGAGTAAACCTGTAGATCGGCTCATCGACCATGCTCCATTGTTCTCTCAATAGGACGCATTGGCCCAGCAACATGGCAATACGCGAGCGCCACAGCCATTCGGCGGAGTCCGTCACGAAGGGCTCACCGTCTTGCCTGTAGATGCCTGGAACGTGGTCGAGCCTCAACTCCGTGTGGCCGAGCACCAGTCGGATCAGATCCTCGCGTCGAGGGTGGCGGATTGAGGAGTACGGGAGCCGCATCGTCTGCACACGCTTCGAGCCCGTTCGAAGGATACGGCGGGTGAAGATCTGCGAATCGTGTATTTCCGGGTGTTCCCGCCGATCGAGCACGGGTCGCGGGTGCGGCAAGGTGTGAGGCGACATCCACGGCCGTTGCGCCTCCCAGGCCATGGTGATTGCCAATGCCCGAACGGCGGGGGATCGCGGAATCTCCCCTACGGGATCGTCGGCTTCGCCAGTCAGCGCAAGGTCATCGGCAGCAGCGTTGCCAATCGGAGTTTCAGTTGGCGAACCCAATTCCGGCGTGCTTCGGCTGATTCGCCGCGCTATCCACGATAGATCGACTCGGAGCGCTTGGATTCGGGCGAGGGCGTCGGCATCGGTTGCGGAGCAGTGTGCTGCGGCGAGGACCTCACCACATATCGAGGCGATCCGGGCGGGAACTCGAAGGGGTTGTATGGCTTTGCTGCCTGGCATCTGAAGTAGGTGACCGCAATGAAGGCAGAGCGGAGCCAAAGCCAAGGCCCAGTCCCGACGCTGCACTCCGTAGGGCGCACACGGGCAGTGCTGGCCCCAGTCCGCGGCCGACCAGCCCTCCTTAGCGAGGATCTGGCTGTGGCAGCCATCCATCGTCATCTCGCGAATACGCGAAAGCGGCTGTCGTGTCAGGTTCGCGAGACGCCGCAAAATCGATTGATAGTCAGGTGCAGTGCGTGCGACCACCTTCCGCCCGAGGATCGCCGCGACGGTCGTGTCGTTGCAGCTTGCTGTTCGCGCGACAAAGGACATCAGCGACTCGCCGTCGGCAGGAACCGGGCGGGCCGGCAAGTATTCGATGCGATTCCGCATCGGCGACGTCACCATCCCGCTGCTGCTCTGGTTCGTCATTGCCCACTCTGTTTGCGGCGGCGACGGTCTATCTGGATTTCCGCAGAATGTGCTCGGTCACTGAGGCGGACATCCTTCAGGTGATTCAGCGTCAGGGTGTGGGTGCCGTCAGCGATTGCGGCGAGCGTCGCGGAGCGAAGTAACCGAGTTGCGTCACCGACATATCCTTGGCATCGCTTCCATACGGGCCCCGCCAACTGCGACGTGATGAGTCCCTCCCGTGCTCGAGGCAAGTGCGGAATGAGGTGGCCTTCAAGCCGATGCAGCATGCGCTGCCAGGCATGTTGCTCCGCCGAAGTTCCGATGCCGTACGGAACCAGCTCCAATGGTTGCAGGCGGCCGGCGATCTGCGCGTCGCTCATGATCGCGCTGGTCGCCAGGTTTGTTCCGACCAAGATCAGGGTTGCGTTGAATTCGCCGAGTTCGGTGTTGATGTACTTCACGTGGTCGAGGACCTCTCGGCCGCCCTTCCAGTTGGTCCTGAGCAACTGCACGTCGTCAATGACGACTGCGCGGGCACCGTGTCGCGCCAAGGCCCTGACTGCGACCGTCGACATTCTGTGCGCCGCACCCGTCGCAGGTAGGCCGAAGAAGTCCAAGATCTGGGAGTTGAATCCCTTGACCATCGCGGCTGACTGCAGGTTCAGCCACACAACGGGACACAGATCGGCGTCGATGGCGGGCTGTGGATTCCACGAGGGAAGTCGACCGCCTCCTGTTGGTGCGTCGGCGGTCCATTCCATGTACTTCTGAGTAGCCCAGCGGCGGACCGCCGTGCTTTTGCCAAGGGTGTTGACGCCGGTAACGGAGGCGATGAGCTTTGCGCCAGGACCGGTTTCAGTGTTTTCGTCGATGATCTCGGTCAAGCGGTCCGCGACCGCACGGGTCTCCGTGGTCTCTACGTAGAGCCCGTTCATCCATTGGCGCAACTCCGCTAATCGCTGCGTGCGGGCCTTCGCGGTCATTCGGTCCCAACTCGCCATCGTGTGCCGAGTGGGCTCGGGCGACTCTGGTCGGACACAGCCCGCGTGCCAGGTGTGGGAGTCCATCAGTCGCCTTCGGTATGCAAGCTCGGCCACGGGATGTCGAGGATGTCCAGTGGGACCCCCTGAGATGCAACGCCACGCTGCGCCGGGGTGCCTGTACCGTCGTCCTTTCTGGGGTTGAAGTCGCTCGGGTCGGCCTGCTGGGCGGCCTGCGCTTCCGCATGATCCTTACGTGACTGCTCGACTCTGCGGCGACCCGCGGACAACTTCGCAGTCCAGTCGGTTGGGATCGGCCCAGATGTGAGTTCAGTGATCTCATCGAGAATCTGCCGCTGCGCCGATCCCCTGCTGAGGATGTGGTTACCGCCTCGGTCGCGGATCCTCTGCCGGAGCGCTTCAACGATTGTCTCGGTCATGGGTGCATCGGTGAAGAAGGACCCACGCCACATGATCGGGTGAATTCGTCCGCTCTCGGGGTGTCGGAACCAGATTCTCGAAAGGTCGTGCGGATCGACGTGGAACGGGACCTTGCTGTCGTCGGCCCGGAAGCGCCCCGGCGCGACGGTCCGGAAGCCATCCAGAATCCGATCGTCGTACACCATGTTGGAGAACTCGACACCGGCCACGCCGACTGTGCCCCATTTGATCGGAATCACCTGGTAGATCAAGTCCGCGCGCTGCGGTATATCGATGCGACCGGTCACGTCGAGCATTACGTCCCAGAGCTCCAATGGGCTGGTACGCGCGTTGGGCTCGCTGCCGATGACCAATCCGGTATGCCAGGATCGGTGGTAGTCCAATGCCGCAAATCTCCGCAGATGTTCTTCCAGCTCCGCCGCGGTCACCAAGGCATCCTCGGCAACCAGCCTGCCGCGTTCCGAGGTGTTGCGCCCCTTGTACCCAGGGAGCTGTTGCACCGCGCGCTGCAATGTCTCGTGCCATCGTTCGACGTGCGGATTGTCGGTTGGCTTCTTCCCGCGGCTCAGCAGTAGATCAATCCCGAAGTCCCGCAGTAGGGCACGGAAATGATCGGACACGAAGATCGACCCGTGATCGGCGCGAATCGCGTCCGGAATCACCGCCGGAATGTGGTGATCCCCCTGCAAAGTGCTGAAGTCTGGTGCAATCTTGCGGCGCCCGACTACGACCGAGACAGTCGAAAGGTCGAGGGTCGTCGGCAGGCCTGCCCAGCGCCAGTCACTGATAGTGGTGCCCTCCACGACCATCGAGAATGGGCGGCAGATGTCGTAGAGAAGGAGGCCGGCATCGATTCCGTTGGCGCTCTTCGGCACCACCCGAAGCGCGAGAATCACTCGTGTGGCGACATCGATCGCGGTGAGGATTTCAACGCTGAACGGTCGTCCCAACAGCGGGTCGTAGACCAGGTTGTCGGCCCTGGTGGCGTCGATTGCGACGATTTGTCCAGGCCTGATAGCCGGGAAGTGCTCGGTTCCGGACACTCGCTGCAGCGATCGACTGCGTTGACTGCGTGTAGTTGCTCCGACGCCACGTTTGAGATGGGCGAGGTATTCAGCGGTCAGTCGTTGCGGTGTGACGACGTCCTGGTGTCCGGCGCGCTTGAGTTCGACTCGGATTCGGCGGTCTATCTCACCGATGTTGACCGTCGACCGGTCGCCGTCGAGTGTTCCGAAGATCAATTCGGCGATCTCCCGGTAGCGTTCGTCGATTCGCTCCCAAGTCTGTATCCGACGCAGCGATCTGGCATCGAGGAGGCCGGGCAGTCCGTCGCGTTTCCACGCCCGGACCCAGTTTCGAATCGTGCTCTCACCTGGCGCTGCCCGGGTAATCTCGCCGTCCGCGATCCGGCGCTGGAGCGCACGGTCCCCCGCAGACTCCTGCTGCAACGCGATGGCCATGGCTCGGCAACGTGCTGCTTCGGAGGCGCCGAATCCCTCCCCAAACGGAGGTCGTGGTTCACCCTGCCTCGCAAGCTCGGCGTGGCCGTCCCGGTAGCCGGTCAGCACCTCCTGGACTACCTCCAGTTTGTCGAGAGTTGCTCGCCGTGTCGCCGTCGACAATCCATCCCAGAATGGCCTCAGCGTGGGCCTCACCGGAGTCACATCACCGTTTGCAACGACTCGTGCATCGGAAAGTTCCGGCCAGTCGACGTGCACAACCTCACCGAAACTGGTCCGCATGTCCACGCCTGCCGCCGAAACGGCTATGACCAGCGCGGTGCCCGACTCGGTGAGCAGGCGGCCACCTACCTCGACCACCGTCCGACTCGTATCCATCATCTCTCCCGATCAGATTGAACCGACGTCTCGGCCGTGAGCGGCAGCGTCAGATCTGTATCCAGCTCGCCGGTCCACACCAGGTGCCATACCGCCGCGATGACTTCGCCGTCACCAGGATCGAGACGAAACAGTGACCCCAGTGTTGCGGCTGGCCGCGCTGCGGCCGCAGCGATCTCGCCGGCTACTTGCTCGTACCAAGCAGGCTTGCGCCGATAGCCATGCAGCCAGAGCAGATTCAACCGCTCCGTCCGCCCCAGTCCGGCAAATACCTCGTGGCGCCAACCCACCGTCGCGCATGCGGTCTCGACCATCGCGACTTGCGCCATGAACTGCTCGTCCATCTTGTGCTCGGGCCGCGCATTCCACAGTGTGACCGCGCCAGAGTCGTCAACGCTGAGCAGATCTGGCACGTTCCGCACCTTCGTCGATCCGGTGGCTGCCAGCTGACATGGCTGCGGAATCAACGCAACGACATGAGGAAGCCGGTCCAAGGTCCGCAAGAGGTCGTGCTCAAGGCCAGACTCAAGCTCAAGGTGATCGCGCATGGTCAGCGAATAGGCGCTGACCGGGATGTGCCGATGCCGTTCCGATGATTGGGGCCGCCGAATCGGCACGATACGTCCAAGGTCGGGCGTTCCGTCCCTGTTCCAATTCCACACGACGGCCGCCTCGTTTCCATCGAACCGGAACCGCCACGTCGCGTTCACGCTGCACCCGGGGAAAACGAGACACCCACGCCTATGCCGACCGCATCCAAATGATCGTCGGCCACAGCCTTCCCCTCAATGCCTCAGACCCCAAGATGGAGAGCCGCAACTTGCATAGGAATTAGCAGTAAATCTAACAAGGGGTCGAACGAGTGCGTGGCCGATCACGCACATCGGCGCAGGCCACGACCAGATGCTCGCGTCATCGACCTTGTTAAACAAGATGTGTCACTTGTTAATCTTCGCTGCATCTCGACAGCAGTGGTTTAACCCCGCGCCATGTCCACGAACCGCGAGTAGTGAAGCTGGTGCGCGACAGTGATTGTCGCAGTGGGACCACCACGGTGCTTGCCCAGAATGATGTCCGCCTCGCCGCCACGCGGGTCGTCCCGTTCGAAGGCGTCGGGCCGGTGCAGGAGCATGACCATGTCGGCGTCCTGCTCGAGCGAGCCGGACTCACGGAGGTCGGAGACCTGGGGGCGCTTGTCCGTCCGTTGCTCCGGACCACGGTTCAGCTGACAGATCGCGACCACCGGGACCTCGAGTTCCTTCGCCAGCAGCTTCAGCGAGCGGGAGAACTCCGAGACCTCCTGCTGACGGGACTCGACCTTCTTGCCCGACGTCATCAGCTGCAGGTAGTCGAGGACGACCAGCTTGATGTCGTGCTTCTGCTTGAGCCGGCGGGCCTTCGCCCGGATCTCCATCATGGTCAGGTTGGGGGAGTCGTCGATGAACATCGGCGCCTCGCTGATCTCGCTCATCCGCCGAGCCAGCTTGGTCCAGTCCTCGTCGGTCATCTTTCCCGACTTCATGTCCGACAGCTTGATCTTCGCCTCGGCCGAGAGCAGTCGCATGACGATCTCGGTCTTGCCCATCTCGAGCGAGAAGATGACGCTGGGCATGCCGTGCTTGATCGAGCAGGACCGCATGAAGTCCATGCCGATCGTCGACTTGCCGACACCGGGTCGCGCCGCCACGATGATCATCTGCCCGGGGTGCAGGCCGTTGGTGATCTCGTCGAGCTCGCTGAAGCCGGTCGGCACGCCCAGCGAGATGCCGCCGCGGGTGGCGATGGAGTCGATCTCGTCCATCGTCGGCTGCAGCAGCTCCTCGAGCGGCACGAAGTCGTCGGAGGTGCGGCGCTCGGTGACCTCGTAGACCTCGGCCTGGGCCCGGTCCACCACCTCTGCCACGTCCTGGCCCTCGGAGCCCGCGTAGCCGAACTGCACGATGCGGGTGCCCGCCTCGACCAGCCGCCGCAGGATCGACTTCTCCGCGACGATCTCCGCGTAGTAGCCGGCGTTGGCGGCGGTGGGCACGGTCTGGGTCAGCGTCACCAGGTACGGCGCACCGCCCACCCTGCGCAACTCACCGCGACGCTCCAGCTCCGCCGAGACAGTCACCGGGTCCGCCGGCTCACCGCGGGAGTACAGGTCCAGGATCGCGTCGTAGACGTTCTGGTGGGCGGGCCGGTAGAAGTCGCCGGGCCGGAGCCGCTCCAGGACGTCCGCGATGGCGTCCTTGCTCAGCAGCATGCCGCCGAGCACCGACATCTCGGCCGCCATGTCCTGCGGGGGCTGACGACCGAAGTCTTCACCCGGCGCCGGTTCCTGCGGTCCCGAATAGTCCGAGTGTCCACGATCATCGACAACCGCCACGGCGATACGCCCTTCCCCACAGTTCGGGCGCCGTCCGCAGCTGCTTCCGGATCACCCTGCACGCAATAGATACGCGCACCCACCGACATCTGAATCCAGCCGGGTCCCGAGGGGTCCCGCACGGCCGTCGGCGGACGCGCCCGCTCGAGGTTATGCACAGACCAGCCCGGGGACAACACCGACTGTGTGCACAGCTGTGGATAAATTGTGGAATGCACAGGAACGGGTTGTTGATGCCCTGGGGACAACCTGAGGATAACGAGTATCACATCTCGGATCCCTGCAGGTAGCGGGCCGTTTTTTCGTTCACACCCCTGTGAATGGAAAGTCGTTCGGCGTGTCGCCGGGGGCGAGCGGCCGGGCGTGGCGCCGACTTGAACCTTCTCACACATGATTTGGCACACAGTGACATATCACACAAACTGGACGCTCGTTTAGGTTGCCGTCACAATCTCCTGGTCAGGCTCTGGAACCGGTTCCGCGGCACCCCAGCGGGCTGCTCCCCGGACAAGAAAAGGGCCCCGCAGACCGGAGTCTGCGGGGCCCTTCGTCGAGCGTGGGGTCGGACTAGCCGGCGACCACGTTCAGGTGGAACTTGGCAACGACGTCGGGGTGCAGGTTCACAACCACGGCGTGCTTGCCGGTCGCCTTGATGTGCGCCTTCGGCAGCTCGAGGCTGCGCTTGTCGACAACCGGGCCACCGGCTGCCTTGATGGCGGCGGCAACGTCGGCGGCGGTGACCGAGCCGAACAGCTTGCCCGAGTCGCCAGCCGTCTTGACGGTCAGCGAGACACCCTCGAGGCCCTCGATCGCGGCCTTGATCTCCTTGGCGTGGTCGAGTCCGCGCACGGCGCGGGCTTCCTGCGCACGGCGGATGCCTTCGACCTGCTTCTCGGCGCCACGAGTGGCGACGATCGCGAGACCGCGGGGCAGCAGGTAGTTACGGCCGTAACCGTCCTTGACCTCGACGGTGTCGCCGGGGACACCGAGGTTGTCCACGTCTGCAGTGAGGATCAGCTTCATGTCTTCCCTTTCCTTAGCGAGCCGTCGAGACGTAAGGAAGCAGTGCGACCTCACGCGAGTTCTTCACGGCAACTGCCACGTCCCGCTGGTGCTGGACGCAGTTGCCGGTGACACGCCGCGCGCGGATCTTGCCGCGGTCGCTGACGTACTTACGCAGCAGCGTCGTGTCCTTGTAGTTGATCAGCGTGTTCTTCTCTTTACAGAACGCGCAGACCTTTTTCTTCATCACCTTGTCGCGCAACGGCGGCTTCGGCATTGGTCTTCTCCGTACTTCTCAATGTTCGTTCGCGTTCGAACCCACGCTCGCGAGGAGCTGAGATCAGAACGGGGGTTCGTCGTTTCCACCACCGCCACCGAAGGAGCCGGACGCCTGGGGCGCGCTGCCCCAGGGGTCGTCTCCACCGGTGTTGGCGGCCGGGCGGGAACCGCCCTGGCCACCCGAGGAGCCGCCGAACCCGCCTCCGCCGCCGCCACCACCGCGGTTGGCCTTGTTGACCTTCGCGGTTGCGTAGCGGAGCGAGGGGCCGATCTCGTCGACCTCGAGTTCCACGACAGTGCGCTTCTCGCCCTCACGGGTTTCGTAGGACCGCTGCTTGAGCCGGCCGCTGACGATCACCCGAGAACCGCGAGTCAGGGACTCGGCCACGTTCTCTGCTGCCTCGCGCCAGATGTTGCAGCGCAGGAACAGTGCCTCGCCGTCCTTCCATTCGTTGGAATTACGGTCGAAGGTGCGGGGTGTCGATGCGACGGTGAAGTTCGCAACGGCCGCGCCCGCGGGGGTGAATCGAAGCTCGGGATCAGCCGTCAAGTTTCCGATGACGGTGATCACGGTGTCGCCTGCCATGTGGCTCCTCCTGCAGTGGGTGGAATCTGACTTGCGTCGAGCCTATGACTCGACACAGACAGACGTCACTTGTTGTGGCGCAGAACCTTGGTGCGGAGCACCGACTCGTTCAGGCCGAGCTGGCGATCCAGCTCTGCAACAGTGGCCGGGGTGGCACTGATGTCGACAACCGCGTAGATGCCTTCGCTGTTCTTGGCGATCTCGTAGGCGAGACGACGCTTTCCCCAGACGTCGACCTTGTCGACCTTGCCGCCTTCCTGGCGAACAACATTGAGGAACGTATCCAGCGACGGAGCGACGGTGCGCTCGTCCAGGCTGGGGTCAAGGATGACCATCAATTCGTAATGACGCATAAGACCTCATCACCTCCTATGGACTAGTGAAACGGTCACGGGCTGTCCGTGACAGGAGGGTCGTTGCGTCAGCAACCTTTGCAGGGTACACGCCCCGGCCCTGACCTGGGAAATCGCCCGTTTCCCGTGAAACCGCGGCGGTCGGGTGCGGGAACCGCGGGCGACCGGCACCTACGCTGGCAGTCATGGGCAGTCGGGGCCGGGCGATCACGACACCGGCGGTGGTGGCGATCACCCTCACCTGCCTGCTCACCCTGCTGCTCGCGTACCTGAACAAGGCGCGCTGCGCGGGGGCGCCCTTCGAGAGCTCCGGGCGCAGCCTGGTCTTCGACCGGATCAAGGACAGCACCGTCTGCTACTCCGACATCCAGTTCCTCTGGCTCGACCGCGGCATCGACCAGCACCTGTTCCCGTACATCGGCGGCGCGATCACCGACGGCCGGCTGACCGGCGGCACCGTCGAGTACCCGGTGCTCAGCGGGCTGCTGATGTGGTTCGGCGGCATCGGCGCGAACACCGACGCCCAGTTCCTGATGCACTCCGCGCTGATCCTGCTGCCGTTCGGGCTGGCCACCGCCTGGATGCTCGGCCGGCTCGCCGGCTGGCCGGCGCTGCTGTGGGCGGCGAGCCCGCCGCTCGTGCTCTACGGCTTCCACAACTGGGAGCTGCCGGTGGTCGCGGCGTCGACCGCGGCCGTCTTCGTGGTTGCCCGGTACGAGCGGGTCCCGCTGCGGACCCGGGGGGTCGTCGCCGCGGTTCTGCTCGCGCTCGGCCTGTGCCTGAAGATCTACCCGGGCGCGTTCCTGCTGCCGCTGATCGCGTACGTCTACACCGGCGGACGCGGCGGGCGCGAGCTCCCGGTCACCGCGACGGGGCGCCGCGACCCGAGGGGTGCGCTGGCGGTGGCCGCAGCGGCCGTCGGGACGGTGGTCGCGGTGAACCTGCCGTTCGCCCTGGCCGGCTACCAGGGCTGGCGCGCGTCGTTCACGTTCCAGTCCGTGCGCGAGGCCGACATCACCACCAACTCGATCTGGTACTGGGGACTGCGGCCGCTGTTCACCTCGACGGAGGGCCCGGACAGCACGTACGCGCGGGTGGTCTCCGTCGCGTCGCCCGCCCTGGTCCTCGCGGCCTTCGCCCTCGCCCTGTGGCTCGGGTACCGCCGCTACCGCCGCGACGGCACCTACCCGTGGGTCGCGGTGAGCGCCGCGATGCTGTGCGGGTTCATGGAACTGCACAAGGTGCACTCGCCGCAGTACACGCTGTGGCTGCTCCCGTTCCTGGTGCTGCTGCGGGTGCCCTGGTCGCTGGTCGGCGCCTACCTGGTCGCGGACCTGGCCGTCGGGATCGGGGTGTTCCGCTACTTCGACGCGCTCTACACCGGGACCGACGCGACGGCGCTCGAGTTCGTCGTGCAGGCCGGGGTGTGGGGACGCGCGGCACTGCTGCTGGCGCTGTTCTTCCTGTTCCTGCGGGCGCCGCTGCGCCTCGAGCCCCCGCCGCCCGAGCCGGACGAGGCCGAGCCCCCGCCGCCGGCCCCCGAGCGCGCCCCCGTGCCGGTCCGGGCGCTGGCCGCCGACCCGCGCTGACGCCCCTCCGCCGTCAGCCGGTGGCGACCGGAACCGGGGCCTGCGACCATGCCACCGGCCTGGCCGGCGGTCGCAGCCAGCCCGGCAGCCAGCCGGGGTGTGCGTCCGGGGCGCCGTCGAGCACCCCGCCCGCCGGGTCGTCCACCCCGCCGCGGCGCACCAGGTCCGTCGCCGGCCGGTAGATCTGCCGAATCACCAAGGCGCACAACGCCAGAACCGCGAGGTCGCGGACCACCACCGTCGCGGTGAACCACTGCTCGGGCAGCCCCTTGTTGCCGATCCCGAGGTAGTAGTACATCCGGGGGACCCAGACCAGTGCGTCAATCGTCATCCACGCCAACAGGATTCGTCGGTGCGGCAGCGCCAGCACGGCCAGCGGCACCAGCCACAGCGAGTACTGCGGGCTCCACACCTTGTTGGTCAACAGGAATCCGGCGACCAGCAGGAAGCACAGCTGCGCGACCCGCGGCCGCCGCGCCGCCGTCAGGGCGACGTACCCGATGCCCACGCACACCGCGACGAACAGCACCAGCGACACCGCATTCAGGTTCGTCGGTGCCTCACCGCGCGCCAGCGCCCCGTCGAACCCGGTCCACCCGGTGAACGAGCTGACCACGTTGTAGAGCGAATCCGGGTCCGCGCCGCGCTCGGAGTTGAGCCGGAAGAACTCCCGCCAGCCGTCCGGGAATGCCGCGGCGACAGGAAGGTTCACCGCCAGCCAGGCCGCCGCGGCGGCCGCCGCGGCGCGCCACCAGAACGCCATCCGGCCGGCCCGCAGGCACAGCACCAGCAGCGGGCCCAGCAGCAGCAGCGGGTACAGCTTGGCCGCGCCGCCCAGGCCCAGGAGCACCCCGGCGAGCACCGGCCGGCGCCGCGCCCAGGCCAGCAGGCCGCCACCGGCGAAGGCCGTGGCGAGCGGGTCGAAGTTGGTGAAGGCGTGCACCACCACCAGCGGCGAGCACGCGACCAGGGCGGCGTCCCAGATGCGGCGGCCGGCCAGCAGCACGGTCGCCCACACCGTCACCAGCCAGGCCAGCGCCAGGCCGAACGCGACGACGTTGAAGTACAGCACCACCTGCAGCGCGCCGGGCAGCCAATGGACCGAGTCCCATGCCTTGGCCACCGCCATGGAGCCGTACTGGTACAGGCCCGAGAGCACGGGGTACTCCATGTACCGCGTGGTCACCGAGCCGTCGGCGTTGGTCTCCTCCCACGACTTCTTGTAGGGGAACGCGCCCTCGTTGAGCCGTTCCGCCCCGTAGAGCGGCACGGTGTCCGAGTAGCACAGCGCCGTGTACTGGCGGCTGCCGCTCCAGTCCAGGCCGAGCGCGCCGTCCGGGCCGTTCGGCGCCTGCTGCAGGCAGGCGGCCTTCGTCGACCACCCCATCGCCAGGAACACCAGCGCCAGCAGCAGGATCACCCGCAGCGGCGTGAGGAACCGGGTCCGGCCGATCAGCGCGTGCCGGCCGACCGGACCGCCGATGACCCCGCTGAGCTGGGCGGTCAGCGGGTCCGTGCGGCTCGGCAGGTCCCGTCCGGGCACCGACCGGACGTCGGCTGCCAGCGGTGCCGGTGACACCACCCCCGCGTCGTCCACGGCGGTCTGTCCCTCTGAGTCCTCGGCCACCGTGGCGACGTTACCGACCGGCCAGTTCCCCGGGGTCAGTTGCGTCCCTACGGGGTGGCCTGTCGGACACCCCCGCCGGCGCCACCCGTGCCGGTGCCGGTACCTCCGCCGGTGCCAGTGCCGGTGCCGGTGTCGTCCTCCTCACCGGCCAGCGGCTGGCCCGGTGACCGCGCGGGGGGCGGGACCGTCGACGGGGCCGCGGTCGTCGGGGCCGGCTTGAGCCCGGGGATCGGGATGGTCACGCCGGGCAGGATCTCCACCGGACGGGTGGTCACCTCGACCGGCGGAATGGTCAGCGGCGAGGCGCTCGGCGTCGTCGTCGTCGGCGCCGCCGCGGTGGTCTTCGGCGGGGTGTACGGCGCCGTGTAGGCCGGCACACCGGCCTGACCGGCGATCGGCTCCGGCGTCGGGAAGGACTCGACCTCGGTGCCCTTGAGCGCACCGTCCATCGTCGCCTTCCAGATGTCCGACGGCATCCCCGAGCCGTACATCAGCCCGCCCCAGCTGTTCTGCAGCGGCAGACCCTGCTCGGTGCCCACCCAGACCGCGGTCGCCAGCGACGGCGTGTAGCCGACCATCCAGGCGTCCTTGTTCTGGCCGGTGTCGCCGAGCTGCGCGGTGCCGGTCTTCGCCGCCGACGGCCGTCCGCCCGCCAGGCCGTGATTGCGCGAGTACGCGGCGATCGGCTGCAACGCCGAGGTCACGTTGTCGGCGACCGCCGGCTTGAGCCGGGCCTCGCCCGGAACGACGGCGCCGCGGTCGAGCAGCACGGTGCCGTCGCTGGTCACGACCTTCTGTACGAAGTGCGGGGTGCGGTAGACGCCGGACGCGGCCAGGGTCGCGTACGAGGACGCCATGTCGAGAACCCGGGACTGGTACTGCCCGAGCACGATGCCGTACTCCGAGGACCCGCTCGGCTCCTGCAGGCTGATGCCGTCGACCCCGGTGATCTCCTTGGGGATGCCGGCCTTGTGCGCGATGTCGGCGATCTTCTCCGGGCCGTTCTCGATGGACATCATCTGCCGGTAGAAGCTGGTGTTCAGCGACCGCTTCATCGCCTCCGCGATGGTGCAGGTCCCACAGGACTCGCCCTCCACGTTGGTGATGGTGATGCCGCCGATCGTGAGCGGGCCGCTGTCGTACATCTTCGACAGCGGGATGCCCTCGTCGAGCGCCGACGCCAGGCCGAACACCTTGAACGACGACCCCGTCTGCAGCGGCGCCTGCGCGAAGTCCCACCCGGATCCCTCGGTGCCGCCGTAGTAGGCCTTCACCCCACCCGTCCTCGGGTCGACGGACACCACTGCGGTCCGCAGGTCCGGGTCCTCGCCCTCCATGTACTTGGCGACCGCGTTCTCCGCGGCCTCCTGCGCCTGCTGGTCGATGGTGGTGGTGATCTGCAGGCCCTCGGTGTTGAGGACCTGCTCGTTGATGCCGTTGGCGGTCAGTTCCTGGAGCACCTGGCCGCGGATCAGGCCGGCCGGGCCGCTGCCCTCCGCACCGGTGTCCGACTCGGAGAGCGGGACCACGTGGGGGTAGACCATCCCCGCGCGCTGGCTACTGGGCAGGGTCTTCGCGTCGACCATGCCGTCGAGCACGTAGCCCCAGCGCGTCTGCGCGCCGGTCGGGTTGGTCGACGGGTCCAGTCCGTACGGCTGCTGGATGCTCGACGCCAGCACGGCGCCCTCTTCGACGGTCAGCTCCTCGACGGGCTTGCCGAAGTACGCCTCCGACCCGGCCGCGATGCCGAACACACCCCGGCCGAACGGGATGGTGTTGAGGTACGCGGCGAGGATGTCGTCCTTGGACCACTGCTGCGCCATCTTCGCCGCGATCACCAGCTCACGCATCTTCCGGGTGATCGAGCGCTCGTTGCCCACCATCGCGTTCTTCACGTACTGCTGGGTGATGGTCGAGCCGCCGCCGGCGCTCTCCTTGCCGAGCACGTTGTCGCGCGCRGCGCGGGCGAAGCCGGACACCGAGAAGCCCGGGTTGGTGTAGAAGTCGCGGTCCTCGGCTGCGAGCACCGCGTTGCGCACGTGCACCGGAATCTGGTCGATGGACACGTCAGTGCGGTTGCCCTCGGGCGGCACGATCTTGCTCAGCACCGAACTGCCGTCGGCGGCGTAGATGGTCGCGACCTGGTTGGTCTTCATGTCGCCGGGCTTGGGCACGTCGACCATCAGGTAGGAGATCATGAAGGCCAGCATCGGGATGACCATCCCCAACGCGACGAGGCTGTACGCGGTGCGCCGGACGATCTTCCAGCGGCTCGACTTGGCCTTCTTCGGCGGCTTCGGCGGCTGGCCGCCGGACGACCCTCCCGAGCGACGCGCGGCCGGCGGCGGGCCGGCCGGCGGGCGACCGCCGGGCCCGTTGCCACCACCGGGGGCGGTCCGCGGC
>NZ_JBFUJP010000104.1:0-14463 GCF_056401315.1 Rhodococcus sp. P4_F5
GGACGGCGCTGCCCCGCGAGCCCGGCACACCGCCGACCCCACCCGGCGAGCCCGGCCCGCCCCCCGGTCCGCCGAAATAGCCGCCGGGTCTGCCGAAGTAACCGCCGGGTCCCGCGCCTCCGGCCGGGGCGCCCCCGCCGACGGCCCCTCCCGACGAGTGCGGGGTCCCGACCCCGACCCCCGTCCCTGTCCCTGTCCCTGTCCCTGACCCGACGCCGGGGCCGGGTCCGCCGACCGCGGCATCGGCGGCACCCGAGGTGGCCGGTGCGGTCCACACCGAGGACGGATCAGTCTCCGAGACAAGCGAATTCGGGTCATCGGCGCCCTCGTCGACTACCGTCGCCGACGAGTCACCGCCCGTGGTCGGGCCGGTCCGGCCGGCCGGGCCGTCGTCCTCGCCGCCGGTCGGCGCCTCGCTCCCGAGCCGCTGCTGCGACGGATCGCCCGGCGTCGGCGCACCCGGAGAAGTGCCGGTGCCGCCGCCGTCCGGCCGACCGGTGTCGGCAGTGCCGGCGGCCGGGTCGGCCGCATGCCGGTGCGGCGCCGGCGGGCGGACCGTCGGGTCGAGCGGCCGCGGCAGGACGGGGACGTTGGCGTCGGCCTGCTGCATGACCGGCGTGTAGACGGTCTTCATGATCTGGATCGCCTGTTGACGCGCCTCGTCGGAGCCGTGCACCACGTTCTTCAGCATCCCGGCCGACGGCACGACCACGTCGAACACCTGCTCCAACAACGCCGTGGTCGGGGCCGCGGGCATGGTGGCCTTCACCTGGGCGATCCCGAGGGAGGCCTCCTCGATCTTGGTCCCGACCAGCCTTCCTGCCCGGGCCAACTCCGCGGATGCGGACCCGTAGTTCTCGGTGGCCGCGGACGCGGCCGCCGCGGCGACTCCGCTCCAGCCGTCGGCGATCTCACGCTCGATCGCCYGCTGGAACCCGGTGAGACCGTCGGCGAGCGCAGTCCCGATCCTCGCCCAGCCCTCGGCGCCGGCGCGGACGGGTTCCGCGTTCATCGCATCCACCGCGTCCCTGATCTGCTCGTGCGACATCGAATCGAAACTCTCGGTGGCGGAGAGGGACGGCGGGTCGTAGTCTCCCGCGAACCGGGAGCGGAGATCGTCCTGCACCCCGTACAGGTCTGACCGGGCCGAGTTGCCCGCCGCCTGCTCGGCTCGGACCCGGCTGCGCTCGTCGAGATCGAATCCCGACACCACGTCGACGATCCAGTTGCCGGGGTCGCGGGTCAGCGCGGTCAGGTCGTCGATGGCGCGCGATGCCAGCTTCCCGAGCGAAGTGGTCAGGTCCTCCAGGCTGGGCAACGACATTTCAAATCCCCCTCGTCACGGACCGAGATCTCTCCGAGCCCCGGTGAGGCAGCTACCCCCTGCGCAGCTGCCTCACCGGCCACCGTCACCGAACCCGAGCGGGTGTCGACGCGCCGCGGACGCTTCCCCACGTCCGCTCCCCCGTACGCACACGACCACTCCCACGTCAGGCTCGGTTCAGACGGCTCACCATGGATAGACGCGGACCGGTCCGTCACGGTTCCACGTTCCGGCGAGCCGATCCGGCGGGCACGGTGGCTCGACCGTCACACCCCGGTAGACCCTCACCGCGACGGGCCGCGTCGATGCTGTCGTGGGTGCCGCCGTCGGGAGTGCGGCCGCCGCCAAGGCCGCGATGATCGTCAGCTTCGCGTGCTCGACGTCGGTGGCGGTGGTGCGGCACGACTCGGACAGCGCGTCGCACAGGTCGCCCACGGCCTGGAACGCGCCCCGGTCACCCCCCGAAAGTCCCGTCGCCCTCGAAGTTCCCCCAGTACTCACGCATGGCCGACGCGACGTCCCCGAGCACGGCATCGAGAGCGACGGCCATCGTGGCGTCACCGTCACGGGCGATCAGACCCACCGCCGCTTCGACCCCTCAGCTGCCTTGACGCGAGGCAACCCCGTTCGGTTCCGCCCGGCCGGTCGGGCGGCCGGGTCAGCTGATCGGAGCCGTCGTGGGTGCGACGGCGGGAGCAGCCGCGGCGGCCGCACCACCCGCGGGCAACGCCGACATCGACTGCCAGGTCGACCAGTCGATCGCCCAGTCGTAGATGTCGCCGTCCGCGGCGGACAGGTCGATACGGGTACCCGTCACCTCCACCGGGTCGCCGTACATGGCGGTGCCGAAGTAGGCCTGCGCGTCGGACAGGGAGAGGTTGATGCAGCCATTGGTGACGTTCGCCGAGCCCTGCACGCCCGTGGTCTCCGGGTTGGCGTGGATGAACTCGCCGTTGTTGGAGATCCGCACCGCCCAGTGCTCGCGGACGTTCTCGTAGAACGGCGGATTCGACATCAGGAAGTCCTCGTACTTCTCGGTCACCATGTGGATCCCGCTTCGGGTCACGTTGCGGTCCTCGTCGCCCTCGCCGTAGCTGACCGGGATGTCCATCACCGTCGCACCGTCGCGGACCACCTGCATCCGGTGGCTCGGGGCGTCGGCCTTGACGATCTGGCTGCGGCCGATCGTGAAGTCCGCGCTTAGGTCGTCGGCGCCGTACGCGCCGTCGCCGTAGTCGACGCCGTACAGCTTGGCCACCATGGTCACGGTGGTGCCGGGCGCCCAGTAGTTCTGCGGGCGCCAGTGCACGCGGGAGCCGTTGTCGTCCGGCAGCCAGGCCCAGGCGCCGGGTGTCGGGGGGTTGGTGGTGACGGTGAGGGCCTTCTCCACCGCGGCCTTGTCCGCGACGTGGTCGCTGAACTTGAGGATGATCGGCGCCGCGATGCCCACCTCCTGGCCGTCCCCGATGTTGATGTTCGCCGAGGTGGTGGACGCCGGGGCGACGGTCCGGAAGGTGCCCTGCACCGGGACCACCTTGCCGTCGGTCCCGGTGGCGGTGCCGGACCAGGTGTACGCCGCGCCGTAACCGAGCGGTTCGGTGGTGTGGAATGCGGTCCGGTCCGGTGTCAGCGCGCCCTGTACCGGCGTGCCTGCGGCGTTGACCAGTGCGACGTCCGCCAGGGTGCCACGGGCGACGGTCACCGAGACCGGGGCCGTCGGACTCACGTCCTGCGCGTCCGCCGCGGGTGCCTGCGTCACCTCCGCGACCGGCGGCGCCGCCGCGGCCGGATTCGAGGTGCCGGAGCCGTCGCCCCCGATCGTGCATCCCGCCAGCAGCGCGACGACAGCCGCCAGCAGCAGCACGATCAACGGACCCTTGCGGGTCCGACTTGTCCAAATACCCAGGTTGCGCACGAAATCCACGGTACCTGCGACCGCGGAGTGCCCCGCCGGACCGAACTCGCGCTCCCGGCTCAGACCGTGCAGCCCACCGCCACCGGCTCCGGTTCGAGCCGCACCCCGAACGCGTCCTGCACTCCGTCCCGGACATCTCGGGCGAGGGCCAGCAGGTCCTGCGTGGACGCGCCGCCGCGGTTGGTGAGGGCCAATGTGTGCTTGGTCGACAGCCGCGCCGCCGCGTCACCCCCGGGGTAGCCCTTGCCGTAGCCGGCCCGTTCGATGAGCCAACCCGCCGACAGCTTGGTCCCGCCGTCGCCCGGGAACTGAGGTATCCGCACCCCGTCGCCGACCCGGGCCTCGATCGCCGCCAGCACCGGCGCCAGCCGGTCGGCCGGGACCACCGGGTTGGTGAAGAACGAGCCGGCGCTCCAGGTGTCGTGGTCGGCGGCGTCGAGAACCATGCCCTTGCCCGCCCGCAACCCGAGGACCACCTCACGGACCTTCGTGGCCGGTCGGCGTTCGCCCTCGTCGGCGCCCAGTGCGGTCGCCAGCTCGCGGTAGCGCAGCGGCTCGCTCAGCCCGTCGGGCCGGGCGGCGAACTCCACCGCGAGCACCAACGCGGCGTCCGAGTGCTTGAGGACGCTGGTCCGGTAGCCGAGGCCGAGTTCGTCGGGGCTCACCCAGCGCACCTCACCGGTGGCCCGGTCCAGCAGCTGGACCCGGAGCAGCAGCGACCCGACCTCGACGCCGTACGCGCCGACGTTCTGCACCGGCGTCGCACCCGCGGACCCGGGGATCCCGGACAGGCACTCGAGACCGCCGAGTCCCGCGCCGACCGCCTCGGCGACCACGTCGTCCCACACCGCGCCCGCCTCGGCGTACACGTGGTCGGCGCCGAGCCGGGTGGTCGCGTTGGCCACCCGCACCACCACCGCGTCCACCCCCTCGTCGGCGATCAGCAGGTTCGAGCCACCGCCGAGGATCAGCACCGGGGTGCCCGACGCGTCGAGGGCACGCACCACCGCGACCAGCGTGTCGGTGCTGCGGCAGGTGAGCATCGCACGCGCCGGACCACCCAGCCGCAGCGTGGTGAACCGCGACAGCGGCACGTCCGTCTCGAGCTCGGCACCGAATTCCGTCGCCATGTCCTGTAATGCCTGCACGAGGTGAAACGGTAGCGTGCCGGGCATGGCCCGCCGCATCCTGCATTCGTGCTCGTACCGCCAGTCCGTGGACCAGGTCCACCGGGCACTCACCGGCGAGCAGTACTGGCGTGACCGCCTCGTCGAGGTCGGTGGCGACGGTGCCAGCTTCGGCCACCTGACCGTGGGCGACGGCACGGTCGACGTGGAGCTGACCCAGGCGATCCCCGCCGAGCACCTGCCGTCGATCGTCACGACGGTCCGTCCCGGCGACCTGGTGATAACCCGGACCGAGACCTGGGGTCCGCTCGTCGGCGGCCGCGCCACCGGCACCTTCACGGCACGTGTCGACGGCGTCCCGGCCGCGCTGTCCGGCACGCTGACCCTGTCCGCCGACGGCGACGGGTCGACGGTCGGGCTCGACGGGCAGGTCGACGTGAAGATGCCCCTGATCGGCGGAAAGATCGAGTCGGTCATCGCCGAGCAGATCACCGAACTGCTCGAGAACGAGGACCGTTTCACCGCCGGGTGGCTTGCCTCGCACACCTGAGAACGAATCGTCTCGGAACCCGCGACAAGGTATGCGGCACACCGCGACCGCCCGTCGGCACGACCGGGTAGCCTCCGTGCAATGTCGCGCAAAATCGAATTGACCACCACCTACTCTCTGCCCGTCGAGACCGTCCACCGGACGCTCACCGACGAGAACTTCTGGCTTCACCGCGTCGAGCAGGGCGCCGAGAACGGCCTGAAGGTCGATCACCTCACCGCAGGCGACGGCACCATCGACGTGGGCATCGCCCAGGAGATCGACAAGGACAAGCTGCCCAGCATGGTCAGCAAGGTCATCAAGGGCGAGCTGTCCATCGTCCGCGGCGAGGTGTGGGGCCCGCTGACCGACGGCCGCGCCGACGGCACGTTCACCGCGGTGACCACCGGTATGCCCGTGACGGTGGGCGGCACCGCAGTGCTCACCGCCTCCGCGGACGGCTGCACGCTGACCGTCGAGGGCGAGGTCGAGGTCAGCATCAAGCTGATCGGCGGCACCATCGAGGGCATGGTTGCCGAGCAGATCCTCGGGATCCTCGGACGCGACCAGGAAGTCGTCGAGGAGTGGGCCGCGGCCAACGCCTGACCGAGCAACCGTCAACCGCAGGTACACCCGCACGGCCGGGCGGGTGTACCTGCCTTCGAGGCCGAGCCGGTACCCTGCCGGTCATGGCTCGTCGCATCGACTACTCCGCCCGCTACACCCACTCCACGGAGCAGGTGTACGCCGCGCTGACCAACCGGGACTACTGGGAGGCGCGCATCGAGGAACTGCGCAAGTACTCGGACAACCGCGTCGAGAGCCTCGAGATCGGCGACGACGGCATCGACCTGGTGCTGCACCACATCATCCCGCGCGACGGTCTGCCCGACATCGCGCAGACCGTGATGAAGAAGGACATGGTGATCACCCGCAAGGAGCACTACAGCCCCTTCGGGGAGCCGGTCACCGGCACCTACCAGGCGTCCATCCCCGCGGGCCCGGGCAGCCTCACCGGCTCGATGTCGCTGTTCAGCACCGACACCGGTTGCACCCTGCGCACCTCCTCCGAGGCCAAGGTGTTCATCCCGTTCGTCGGCGGCAAGCTCGAACAGGTGATGCTGGTCAACCTCGTCGACCTGTTCCGCACCGAGGCCCAGGTCACCGCAGACTGGCTCGCCAAGCAGTAGTTCCGGCAGCAGACCCCCAAACAGCAGACCCTCGAGCGGTAGACCTATGCCCCGCGCCGCATCCGGCCGGCCCAAACCGGACGGCGTCATCACCCGCGGTACCACCGGGATCAACCGACTCCGGCGCAGCGACCGCTGGCTGAGGCACCGCCACGAGGTAGCCCGCGCACTGCGCGAGGCCGCGGACCCGCTCGTCGTCGACCTCGGCTACGGGGCCCGGCCGGACACCACCTTCGAGCTGGCGTCGCGGCTGCGCACGGTCCGCGCCGACCTTCGCGTCGTCGGCCTGGAGATCGACCCGGACCGGGTGGTCGAGAGCCGCGACGGGGTCAGCTTCGCGCGCGGCGGATTCGAACTCGCCGGTCTGCGCCCGACCCTGGTCCGCTCGTTCAACGTGCTGCGCCAGTACCCGGAGGAAGCCGTTTCCGGCGCCTGGTCGAAGCTGCAGTCCGGGCTGGCCCCCGGCGGTTTGCTGGTCGACGGCACCTGCGACGAACTGGGCAGACGCTGCGCCTGGGTGCTGCTCGATGCGCACCGCCCGTTGACGCTGACTCTGGCCTGGGACCCCTTCGACGTCGAACGCCCCAGCGACGTTGCCGAACGGTTGCCGAAGGCGCTGATCCACCGCAACGTCCCGGGCGAGGGCATCCACGACCTGCTGGTCGCCGCGGACCGGGCGTGGGCGAACGCGGCACCGCACGCCCCGTTCGGGCCTCGGGTGCGCTGGCGGGTGGCGCTGGAGTCGATGCGCGGGCAGGGCCTGCCCGTGGCGGTGCCGAGGCGGCGAATGCGGGACTGCGTGCTCACCGTGCCGTGGTCGCTGGTCGCGCCACGCGGCTGACCCGGCTGACCCGGCTGACCCGGCTGACCCGGCTGACCCGGCGGCGCGGTCGCGGACGAGCGGTCGCGGTGCCGGTCAGGAGGTCGCGGCGAGCGCCCGGCCGATCCGCTGCTCGACGCGCTCCGAACGACCGGCCATCGCGGCCTCGAGGTCGCTCCGTCGGAGCCTGCCGATGGCGAACGCGTCGCCGACCACCTCGTCGAGGACCCACTGCGACACGCCGCCCTCGGCGAGGTCGAGCACCGTCCGCAGCGGGGTGGTGATCCGGAAGCCGCCGGTGTGCTCGCAGTCGTCGGCACCGAGGGTGCTGCGGTGCACGGCTACCCGGTCCATCCGGTGGTAGATCTCGGTGGGCGCCGTGACGTGCAGGAACTGCGGGTGCAGGCTGCCGAGTCCGTGCAGTTCGGCCGCGCTCTGGTGCGAGACCACCGCGTCGTCGAACCACACGCAGCAGCGGGCCACCTCCTCCAGATCGGTCGAACGCCACTGCGTCAACCGGTACAGGCCCGGTTCCACCGGCACCCACGACCCGGCGACGATCGCGGCCCCGATGTCGGCCCGTGAGAACCCGACGGACCGCGCCTGTGCGGCCGTGAAGTAGCCGTCCTGCTCCCGGGCCTGCGCGTAGAGATCGCGGTCCTGTTGCCGGTGATGCCGATGCGCTCGGTCGTCCATGTTCGACACAGTACGTCCAACTGTGTTCCACGTCACATCCTGCGGGCCTCGACTCGTCGAATTCGGGGCGTGTTCTCAGAGCCCACACAGATTTTTCGGGAAGAATCCATGCCATGACGACCACCGCGAACGCCCAGTACCGTCCCCCGACGTCGGGCCCGAAGCGAAACATGGCCCTGACGATCGCCCTCGTCGTGATCGTCGCACTGGTCGCGGCGCTGGTCGGCGCCGAGTTCTACATTCGGCACAACGTGAAGCAGTGCATGGCGGACCAGTTCCAGAGTGAACTGGGCTCCCAGGTCGACGTCGGGCTCAGCGCCAAGCCGATGCTGCTGCAGGCGATCGACAAGAAGGTCCCGTACATCACGATCAGCAGCGCCGGCTCCAGCTTCGGACCGGCCCAGGGCATGGACGTCACCGCACGGGTCAACGACGTCGACCTGACCGCCACCGACACCTCGAGCGGCAGCATCGGCAGCTCCACCGCCGACATCGACTGGTCCACCGCCGGCATCCTGGCCACCATCCAGGCCCAGCCCTTCGGCAACCTGGTCACCGACGTCGCCTCCGACGCGGCCGCTGGGACCCTGCAGTTCCAGGTCCTGGGCCTGGCCGAGCTGACCGTCAAGCCGCAGGTCGACGCGGGCGCGGTGAAGGTGGAGACCGTCGGCGCCGAGCTGCTCGGACTCGGGATCCCCACCGACCTGGTCAGTGGCATCGTCGACGTCCTGACCAGCAGCCTGCAGATCTACCCGCTCGGGATGACCCCGGACTCGCTGACCGTCACCGACAGCGGCCTGCAGATGTCGCTGGCCGGCGGCGCGTACACCATGCCGAAGGGCGACGCGAGCGCTCAGGCGCCGAGCAGCTGCTCGCTGCTCACCTAGAACGAGGCGCGCGGGCCCGGACTTCCGCGGCTCGCCGGCCCGCGCCGCCCGAGGCCGCGCGGGCCGGTGTGTCAGGCCGCGGGAAACCCGTCCAGCACCGCGCGGGTCCCGGACAGGCCGAGCCGGGTGGCGCCGGCCTCGATCATGGCCCGCGCGGTCTCCGCGTCCCGGATGCCGCCGCTGGCCTTGACCCCGAGCCTGCCGCCGACCGTCTCGGCCATCAGCCGGACCGCCGCCACCGACGCCCCGCCCGCTGGATGGAAACCGGTGGAGGTCTTCACGAAGTGGGCCCCCGCGCGCTCGGCCGACCGGCAGCACTCGACGATCGCCTCGTCGGTCAGCGCGGCGGTCTCGAGGATCACCTTGAGCACCGTGTCACCGTCGATGCCCTCGCGCACCGTGAGGATGTCCGCGAGGACCGCGTTGTAGTCGCCGGCCGCAGCCGCGCCGATGTCGATCACCATGTCGATCTCGTGCGCACCCTGCTGCACGGCGAGCCGAGCCTCGGCCGCCTTGACCAGCGAGTGGTGCTTGCCCGACGGGAACCCCGCGACCGCGGCCACGTGCAGGCCCTCGGCGCGCACCGGCAGCATCGACGGCGACACGCACACCGAGTACACCCCCAGCTCGCGCCCCTCCGCGATCAGCGCGGCGACGTCGGCCGTGGTCGCCTCCGGCTTGAGCAGGGTGTGGTCGACCATCGCGGCGACGCGGGCGCGGGTGAGGGCTGCAGACATACCGAAGAGCTTGGCACAGCACCGAACCCGTCCGCGTCACCTCACGCGGTGCCGAAATTCGGTGGCGCCGGCCCCGCGCGGGGCGGCACCATGGCCTCATGTTGATCCGACGCGAGCACCCGTCCGACGTCGCCGCGATCGCGGCGGTCCACCGGGCGGCCTTCGCCGACCAGGCCCCCGACGGCGGCGAACCGATGGAGGGTCCCCTGGTCGCCGCGCTGCGCTCCTCGGACGCCTGGGTGCCCGCGCTGTCCCTGGTCGCCGATGTCGACGGCGAGGTGCTCGGGCACATCTGCCTGACCCGGGCCACCCTCGACGGCCGGCCGGTCCTGTCGCTCGGTCCGATCGGGGTGCTGCCCGCGCATCAGCGCGACGGCGTCGGCGCCGCGCTGATGCATGCGAGCCTCGGCGCCGCCGACGCCCTCGGCGAACCGCTGGTCGCGCTGGTCGGCCACCTGGACTACTACCCGAGGTTCGGCTTCGTCCCCGGCTCGACGCTGTCCATCGAACCCGGGGTCCCGGACTGGGTCTCGCACTTCCAGGTACGCACCCTCGACGCGTACACACCCGAGATGACCGGCGAGTTCCGGTACGCACCCGCGTTCTACGGGGACTGACCGTCCGTCCGCGACTACCGTGGCAGGCATGAACGCCGAGCAGCTGGCGGCAGTGTTCAACGCCGGCATCCGTGAGTTCACCCGCCTCACCCCTCAGGTCTGGGGCCCGGCCGGCCAGTCGCTGATCGCCCAGCTGCGGCTGCGCCCCGGCGACGCCGTGCTGGACGTGTGCAGCGGCGCCGGGGCCTCGGCGCTACCGGCCGCCGCGGCCGTCGGCCCGGCCGGGCTGGTGCATGCCGTCGATGTCGCCGACGACCTGCTCGAGGAGGGTCGGCTGGTGGCCTCGGACCGGGCCCTGCACAACCTCGACTTCGTCCGCGCCGACGCCACCGAGTGGGAGCCGCCGAGCACCGTGCCCGACGCCGGGTACGACGCCCTGGCCTGCTCGTACGGGGTGTTCTTCCTCCCCCACGTGGACCAGTCGGTGAACCGGCTCGTCCAGTTGCTGCGCCCGGGCGGCAAGATCGGCGTCACGGTGTGGCGGCGCGGCGCCCTCACGGACCTCGGGCGGGCGTACACCGATGTGCTGGCCCGGCACCTGCCCGGGGGCGCGCCGAGCGGGGCCGACCCGTCGCCGCTGTCCCGGTTCGACACCGCCGACGCCCTGACCGACTGGCTGACCGGATTCGGCGCACACACCGTCGAGGTCACCGAGCTGTCCAACCTGCTGCCCGCGACACCCCAGTTGGTCTGGGACCTGGTCCTCGGCGGTGCGCTGCGCGCGCCGCTGCTCGGCTGCGACGACGCCGTCGTCGAGAAGATCCGGCTCGACCTGCTGGCGCTGCTCACCGAGCGGGACGTCGAGACGATCGACGCCACCACCCTGATCGGCACCGCCGTTCTCGACCGCTGACAGGTCCGCGGCCGTACCGTTCCGCCATGAGTGAATCGCGTCCCCCTGCCGACAGCGCACCTGAGAGACTGGGCGCATGAGTAGCCCCGCTGCCCCCTACGACGACCGTCGCTACGTCCTCGCCCTCGGCACGCCGGACCGCACCGGCATCGTCGCCCGCATCTCGACGTTCCTCGCCGAGGTCGGCGGTTCCATCGTCGAGGCGGCCTACCACGCAGACCCCGACACCGGCTGGTTCTTCACCCGGCAGGCCGTCCGGGCGTCGTCGCTGGAGATCGGCGTCGACGAGCTGCGCGAACGGTTCGGGGCGGTGGCCGCCGAGTTGGGTCCGGAAACCGAATGGACGCTTCAAGACTCGGGCGAACGCAAGCGGGTGGTGCTGCTGGTGAGCAAGGAGGGGCACTGCCTGCACGACCTGCTCGGCCGGGCGGCCGGCGGCGAGCTGCCCGCCGACATCTGCGCCGTCATCGGCAACCATCCCGACCTGGCCGAGGTCGTGGAGGCACACGGGTTGACCTTCCACCACGTGCCGTTCCCGAAGGACCCGGCCGAGCGCGGCCCCGCCTTCGACCGGGTCCGTGAACTGGTCGACGCCCACGACCCACACGCCGTCGTGCTGGCCCGGTTCATGCAGGTGCTGCCGGAGGAACTGTGCGCGCACTGGGCCGGCCGCGCCATCAACATCCACCACAGCTTCCTGCCGTCGTTCGTCGGCGCGCGCCCGTACCACCAGGCCTTCGCCCGCGGCGTCAAGCTGATCGGCGCGACCTGCCACTACGTGACCGCCGAACTGGACGCCGGGCCGATCATCGAGCAGGACGTGATCCGGGTGGACCACTCCGACGAGGTCCGGGACATGGTCCGGCAGGGACGCGACATCGAGAAGCTGGTGCTCTCGCGCGGGCTGCGCTGGCACCTCGAGGACCGGATCCTCGTGCACGGCCGCAAGACCGTCGTCTTCAGCTGAACCGAGCAGCGCCACCCGAGTGAACGGTTCCGTTCACTCGGGTGGCGAGGGCGGACGGGCGACGGGCCGAACGGGCGTCAGGCAGTGATACGCGTGGCCAGCCGACGGATCTCCGCGTTCACCTCGTCCGGGGCCTCGACCGTGGCCATGTGACCGATGCCGGGCAACCGGATCAGCCGCTCGAGGTGACCGAGGCTGTCGAGGGCGTCTGCGATCCGCACCGAGTGCCCCGGCGGAGTGAGCCGGTCCGCGGTGCCGACGAGCACCGTCGTTGGCACGGTCAGGTTGGCCAGCCCGACCCGGAGGTCGAGCCTGTGCATGGCCGCGCCCCACCCGCCCCGGGTGCGGCCGGAACACTCGGCGACGATTCGGGTGCAGAACTCGACCTCGTCGGCCGTCGACCCGGGCGCCAGCGCCACGTACTGGATCATCCGCCGGGTGGCGACGGTACCGGCCAGCGGCCGGGCCATCGGCACGGTGGACCCGAGGATCGCGCGGCCGACCGGGTCCGGGACCGTCTTCAGCCGGCGCAGCAGCGGGACCAGCGTGGACTCGTCTACGAGATGGTCGGTGGCGGTGCTGGCCAGCATCACCGCGCCGACCCGCTCCCCCACCTGCTCCGGGTACCGGGCCGCCCAGGCGTTGATGCTCATGCCGCCCATGCTGTGGCCCACCAGGACCGCCTTGCGGCCGGCGGGCACCGTCGCCGCCAGCACGGCGGACAGGTCGTCGGCCAGTACGTCGACGGTCAGCGGATGCGCGCCGCGCGCGCTGCGGCCATGGCCGCGCTGGTCGTATGTGATCACCCGGAAGTCCCCGGCCAGTGCGTTCACCTGCGGATGCCAGAACACCGTCGAGCACGTCCAGCCGTGACTGAGCACGATCGGCTGCGCCGACGGGTCCCCGTAGGCGTGCACATTGATCGAGGTGCCGTCCGCCGAGGTCACCTCGAACACCTCCGGAACTGCGACCGGATCGCCGAGATAGGGGTTCGGCTCCGCCCGGACAACTCGCGACGCGGCGGAGCGCCGCGAACGCCATGCCTCGCCTGCGCCGATCAGCGCCGCTCCGGCCGCGACGCCGACGAGAATCCGTCGCGCCGTGCCGCGTGACTGTGCCGCCACCTGTCTACCTCCGTGTGCTGTGGGTGAACTACTCGTGTGAACCGCCGGGTGGAACCCGGGCCGGCCCGCGCCGTGGGGTCGCGGTCAGATGATGTGCGCGCGCCGCAGCAACAGGGTCGACGGGCCGCCGACCAGCCCTGCATCGGAGAGGAACTCGACGGTCTTGGCGCTGCCCTCGCGGATCTTGTCGTGGTAGTGGCGGTTCGCCTTGACCGCGGCCCGGGCCTGTCGGGGGTCGAGCCCCGCGGCGACGTAGACCTTGGGGTTGACCAGGCTGGTGACCACGAAGTACGCGGTGATGCCGAGCAGCAGACGGATGCGCGCCCTCGTGAACCTGGAGATGTGCGCGGACCGGCGCAGGGTCTCCTCACGGGCGAACTTGATGTGCCGCGCCTCTTCGAGGACGTGGATCCGACTGACCGTCCGGGTGATCGGCTGCACCCGCTCGTCCTTCATGAAGTCGCGCTGCATCATGTCGAGGATCTCCTCGGCGAACAACGTCCCGCCGTAGGCGAGCGAACCGGACGCGGTGGCCTTGAACAGCCTCGCGGACTGACGGATCCAGTTCTTCGGCTGGTACGACGGGACGCCGAAGCGCTGCGCGGACCGGGCGAACATGGTGGAGTGCCGGCACTCGTCCGCGATCTCGGTGAGCGCGAACTGCACGTGCGGCGTCGCCGGGTCGTGCAGGTAGATGTCGCGCAGCAGCATCTGCATCAGGATCATCTCGAACCAGATGCCGGTGCCCGCCACGCTCGCGGCCTCGTGCCTGGTGAGAGTGACGCGTTGCCGCTGCGTCATCGTCTCCCACAGGTCCGTGCCGTAGAGGCTGCACCACTCTGGGGTCATCCCGTAGAGGTCCTCGGGCACGGGCGCCGCCCAGTCCACCTCGACCAGCGGGTCGTAGGACTTGCGGGCCGCCGACGCGAGCAGCCTGCTCGCCGTCTCCTGACGATCTCCGGCCCGGTGCCGCCTCGATCCGGACCGTCCCGAGGACACCTCGTGGTCGTGGACTGTCGACATTGCCGCTCCTCGTTGGAGGTCCCGTAGGACGCAGCAGCGCGTCCTACCTGCCTCCACCATGCGACGCCACGACACCCACTGTCAATGGTGTCTGTGACTCAAGTTCGCATTTATTTTTCGGAGCGGCGGGGACCGCGGTCTACCAGCGGGGACCGCGCTGGATCTCGTCCACCCGCGGACGGACGTCGACGAGGTAGACGCAGATCGCGACGACTGCGATCACCCAGATGAACATGCCGAGCGGCAACAGCAGCACCAGCAGCGAGGCGACGAGGATGCCCAGCCAGATCGGCTTGCTGAGCTTCTCCACCGCGGTGAAGGCGTCGGTCCGCTGACGAAGCGCATGGAAGACCGCGAAGACTCCGGCGCCGAGCGCGATCAGCTGGAGCGCGAGCATGATGATGCCCTGGAGGCCGTAAACGGTGTACACGACACCCATTCTACGGGCGAGACCCCCGCGCAGCGTGTGCACGGGGGTCTCGGCGGGTCCGGCGGGGCCGGACCTGAGAGTCGACGACTACGAGTCGGTCGCCTTCTTGGCCGGAGCCTTCTTGGCCGGAGCCTTGGAGGCGGCGACGGCCGCGGCCGTGGGCTTGGCAGCCGCCGCAGCGGCCGGCTTGGCAGCGGCAGGCTTGGCGGCGGCCGGCTTCGCGG